>CAZCPP010000429.1:0-3577 GCA_964500655.1 uncultured Anaerolineaceae bacterium
GAGCCCTAGACTTGTTCAGCCCTTGTTTGGCAACACTCTCTAGTCTAATGGAGGAACGGAGTGAAGAAGCAATCTCAAGTAATTAGTAAACACGAGATTGCGTTTACATCATGACCAATGCCCGTCATACAGTGCTTTACACGGGCGTAACAAATAACCTGAAACGTAGAGTATCTGAGCACAAATCAAAAACCGGCAGTATTTTTACCAGGAAATACAACGTAGACAAACTTGTATACTCTGAAGTAGGGAATGATGCTAATCAAGGCGGGTTCTCGGCAGAAGAAAATCGATTTAATCAATAGCTTTAATCCAGAGTGGAGAGATTTGTTTGATGAAATTTAGTTTGTAATGTCATTGCGATGAGGCCACTGACCGACGAAGCAATCTCCGGGCTTCATGCATATACGAGATTGCCACGCCCGTAAAGCGGGGCTCGCAATGACAGTTCTTATATTAAGCGGTATAATCACTTCCGCCAGCCACAGGCTGGCATTTTCGTGGACGGAGAAGTGCAACATATGATTCGAAACCTTTATTCCCGCTTGATCGTAATACTGGTCATCCTGGCGCTGGCATTATGGATCGACTTGAATGACACCCTTACGCTCTACAACCCCTTCAACGACACTCAAATACTGAATCGCAACGTGACCACCCGCCTGGGTCTGGATCTGCGTGGCGGTTTGCAGGTGCTCCTGGAAGCCGACTTGCCAGAAGATGCTGAAATCGACTCAGAAGCGATGGAAACAGCGCGCACGATCATGGAAAACCGCACCAACGCCCTTGGCGTGAGCGAAAACGTGCTCCAGATCGCAGGCGATAGACGCATCGTTGGCGAATTTCCAGGATTGGACAATACCGATGAAGTATTGGGGACCATTCAGCAAACTGGTTTGCTCGAGTTTGTAGACACTGCCGAACTCTATATGGAACCGGGTGCTACTGTACTAACCGACTTCGCACCTGGTGCCGAGAGCGATACTTCGGCAACCAACGACGGTGATACAACCGATGGCGAAGATGCACCCACTGTATATCACACCGTCATGACCGGTAAAGATCTAAAACTGGTCACAGTTTCACAGGATCAAATCGGGCAGTATGTCATCCAATTCCAACTTACTTCCGAAGTCGCCGATGTTTTCGGTGAACATACAGCTACCAATATTGGTAAATACCTGACCATTGTGCTCGACAAGCAGGTCATCTCTTCACCAGTCATCAATTCAGAGATACCCGATGGACAAGGCGTCATCCAGGGCAATTTCACAGCCGAATCGGCCAATGCGTTGGCGGTGCAATTGCGCTATGGTTCATTGCCCATCCCACTAAAGGTAGTAGAGACGCGCATCATCGGCCCGACGCTGGGTGAAGATTCGCTCAATCGTAGCTTGACCGCGGGGTTGATCGGCTTATCGATCGTGATCCTTTTTATGGGCATATATTACCGCCTGCCTGGCATCACCGCCGACATCTCGATCCTGCTCTTCGCAGCCATCCTGATGGCCGTCTTCAAACTGATTGGCGTAACATTGACCCTGCCCGGGATCGCAGGCATCATGCTCAGCACCGGCTCAGCGTTGGATGCCAATATCCTGGTCTTCGAGCGCTTGAAGGAAGAGCTGCGCGGTGGCAAAACCATCCGGCAAGCCTTCGATCAAGCCTGGTCGCGGGCCTGGCCCTCCATTCGCGATTCAAACTTTGCGGCACTGATCACTGCCGGAATTTTGTACTGGTTCGGTAATACCTTTGGCGCAACCATCGTGAAAGGTTTCGCCCTGACGCTCTCGATCGGTATTGGGATCAGTTTGTTCTCCTCACTATACATCACCCGCACTCTCCTGGCGCTGGTTCTTGATTGGTTCAAACCGAAGAACCTGGAACGCTGGATTGGTATTTAAGCAGGAGTGTAAATCGATATGAATATTCTTGGAAAACGCTACTTATTCTTCGGGTTGTCCCTGATCATCATCATCCCCGGGTTGATCGTTCTCTTCACGGGCGGATTGCCATTGTCAATTGACTTTACCGGCGGAAGCCTGCTGGAAGTATCCTTCGCAAATCAAGCGCCCGAACCGGCCGAGATCATCGCTGTGTATGAAGATTCCAACATCAAGGACGTGCAGGTGCAAACCAGCGAGACTGGCAGTTATATCATCCGCTCGGAATTCCTTGAAAATGACGTTCGTGATGCCGTCCTCACCAGAATGACCGATAATATCGGAGAGCCGACCGTAGTTCGCTTCGACAGCGTAGGCCCCAGCATTGGCGAACAAGTGACCTCTCGCGGCGCGCTGGCCGTTGGTGTTGCTTCCGTTTTAGTGGTTTTGTTCATCGCCTGGTCCTTCCGCGGCATCCAGAATGCCTTCCGTTATGGCATCTCAGCTATCCTGGCCATGTTGCATGACGTGGCCATCATCTTCAGTGTGACCGCCTTCGGCGCGCTGTTCTTCGGCTGGGAGATCGATTCGCTCTTCCTGACCGCCCTGCTGACGGTGATCGGCTTCTCGATGCAAGACTCGATCGTGGTGTTCGACCGCATTCGCGAGAACGCCCACATCTATCGCCGACTGAAGTATGAAACTCTGGTCAACCACTCCATTATCCAGACCCTGCAACGCTCGATCAACACACAGTTGATGACGGTGGAATTCCTGCTGCTGGCGCTGGCCATGTTTGGCGGTGTGACCTTGCAAGAGTTCGCCGTCGTACTGCTGGTCGGCCTGATGAGCGGGACATACTCGTCTATTTTCATCGCTGCGCCCATCCTGGTGGTGTGGGAAAACCGGGAATGGAAGACCTGGTTCCGGCGAAAACCTGCAACCATCTGATACTTAACAAAATTGTAACGGCGCATCAAAAAGATGCGCCGTTATTGATTCTTAGGCTATAATATTTTTCAATATTGCCCATATGTGACCATGATAGTCTAATTCCTTTTGGAGGCCGCAGATGGGTGCAATATTTATTAAAATTAATTATCCAGGGCCACAAATATCTTAACAGCCCTCAAGAGATATAGGCGACGATATTGAAAAATAACATTCAAATTGCATACGGCCTCGGTCTTTGCGCCATTATTGCGGGTGTGGCTGCCACCCTGTCCCCATACATCCCAACAGGAAGTGTTGTCATCGCCATCATTCTTGGAATGCTGATCGGCAATACCTTGAAACCAGGGAATTTGTATAAGCCGGGAATAAACTTTAGCGAAAAGCATATTCTTGCCATTGCCATCGCCTTTATGGGGGTAAATCTAAATTTTCAATTATTGAGTGAGCTTAGCTATAAAACGATCGCCTTGATTGTGGCAGCCATGGTAGTAACTATTCTTTCTTCCATCAGCCTGGCGAGAGTTTTTAAATTCAGCGAGAAATTTGCTCTCCTGCTTGGGATAGGCAGCGGGGTGTGTGGGAGTTCGGCAATTGCCGCCACGGAGCAACTGATCGGCGCGGACGAGGAAGAGATTGGTTTGTCGATTGCGATTGTCAATTTATTAGGAACTGTAGGCATCTTCTTATTCTTTGGTTTTCCCTAACTGGGGAGGGGAAAAGAAGGACAGAGTAGATGTTTT
>CAZCPP010000430.1:0-3570 GCA_964500655.1 uncultured Anaerolineaceae bacterium
GAACTACCGATTTCTAACGTAAACTACTAGGGATGAGGTTTTTAAAGGGTACGGGTGTTCGGGTAGAAATTTCAAAGGGACAAACCACACTGCTTTTCTGATGTATTGATGTCACTTATGTTGAATTCCAGTCTCATAAATTGTACAATGACATTGTATGTAGATTAGAGTAGCTTGCTATTATACGGATGCTGCTCACATTGCAGTAACGGCAAGATCGGGAAAATATACAGGAAACAGTAAGTGGAGGATTGATATGATGGCTCAGATTGTATCTCAGTCGAAAGAAGTCCGATTTGCAGTGGTGATGTATGGCGGTGTTTCGCTTGCAATATACATCAACGGTGTTGCCCAGGAACTCTACAACCTAGTACGAGCCACCGCCACCAAAGAGTTGAATAACAATACCAAAACGTACCTTTTTCCAGATGAAGATCTGAAAGGTGCCAGCAAAGTGTACCGCCGGCTGGGCGAAAAGCTCAACACGCGTTTCGTGGTGGATATTCTTTCTGGTACTTCTGCTGGGGGAATCAACGCTATTTTTTTGGCTAAATCCCTGGCTAACGGCGAAACCTTCGAGACACTGAAAGACTTATGGATCTCGGAAGGAGATATTGGTGTATTGATCAATGACCATGCCTCTGAGGACGGATTAGATGGATTGAAAGTAAATGTCGAACCAACCTCGTTGCTGAACAGTCAGCGTATGCTCTTCAAACTCCTTTGGGCCCTCGACATCATGAAACCCGATAGATCCTCCACTTCCAATGAATTCGCCGCTTACTCACACTCACCATTTGTCGATGAACTGGATCTTTTTGTGACCGCTACCGACATCCGGGGCTTGATCCAGCCAATCAACCTGGCAGTAGGTACAACATATGAACATTGCTATAAGAACGTATTCCGCTTTCGCTATGCGACTGCTGATGCGGCGGGAGGCGAGGATACCAATAGCTTCAATCCTGCCAACAATCCGTTCTTGGCGTTTGCAGCGCGCTGCACATCATCATTCCCGTTCGCCTTTGAGCCAATGCGTTTGGATGATGTAAATGCAGTGGTAAATACACGTACCTTCAAAAAAAAATACTCTTACGATCCTAACCTTTGGAAGGGATTTTATAAAAAATACGCGTACTCCGATGGGGATTTTGCAACTCGTTCCTTTGGCGATGGGGGCTATCTGGACAATAAGCCATTCACCTACGCTACCGAGTGCTTGCTCCGTCGGAAAACTGAATTTCCAGTGGACCGCAAACTGATTTACATTGAACCCTCCCCGGAACATCTTATTGCAAAAGATGAAGACATTCGCCCGGATGCGATCCAAAATGTGGTCGCAGCCTTGCTAACATTGCCACGATATGAAACAATACGAGAAGATCTGCAACAAGTAATGGATCGAAATAAGATGATCCATCAGGTTGGGTCGATAATGAAACAAGTTCAGCATGTCTCCCGTGCCGCCCTGAGTAAAGACGTGGGAAAGTGGCAGATGAAGGGCTCAAAATGGGCCAATCTCTATCTGGATAACAATGTAATCAAATGGTATGGCCCCGGTTACGCCGCTTACCATCAATTACGGGTTGCCTCAGTTCTGGACGATCTGGGCTCCGGTCTCGCCCGCGCAATGGGCTGGGAAGAAAACAGCAATCGAGCTCACATATTCCGCCAACGTACCTTGGAAGGTTGGCGGAATACCTACTATCGCACAGATCCCCACGCCGATGATAAGCGTAAATCCGAAAACGAACTGCTTTTTCGTCTGGATACCCGTTGGCGCATACGCAGATTGCAATTTATGCAAAGCCTGATCAATGATTTACTGGCAGGGTTATCAGGGGATGCGTCGGATGTGGTTCAAACCCGCGTCCGGAATATTATCCAGGATAGCCAGGGTGATCCGGCGGAATGGCCGTTTGAAGATGATATTGAGACCCAGTCCACCTATCACCAGGCACTACTGTGGATCAAGTCCCGTTTTAATGACGCTTATGTAGATCTGCGAGCAAAAGGACGCAAGATTCGAGCCCGAAATCTGGCAAGCTCGCCTAAGTGGGACAGCGCTGATGTAAATTTTCAGGCCTATAAAAAACATCTCATAGCGTTGAAAGATGTACTAGAAAGCAAGGCAGAGGACAAAAAGGTATTTTCTTCTCTGGAGAGCCTAACTCAATCCATATCTTCAAGTGCTGTCAAACCCAAGGTAAAGGGGGTAGTTCGGACGATGCATGGAACCAACTCATACATGTGTAAAGTGGCTCTAGGAATGAAACCTGCCCCAGCCAAAGTGAAGTTCACCACCAAACCTGAACATATCCTGAAAACGCTTCAAACCTGTTTGAGTTATTATTACAATCGCTACGAGTACTACGATATGCTGACATTCCCCTTGTTTTACGGCTCCAATGTTGGTGAATCGGACGTGGTGGAGGTTGTCCGCATCAGCCCAGATGATGCTCCGAGCTTGAAACCAGGATCAGAAAAACTGGTTGGTACAAAATTAGGCAATTTCGGTGCCTTTTTTGTGCGCGAGTGGCGCGAGAACGATATGCTCTGGGGGCGCCTGGACGGGGCTGAGTGCCTGATCAATTCACTGTTACCCGGAGAAGAAAATGCCAATGCTCGGGATACCCTCATAGATGAGGCTCACCAGGCAATTCTTAAGGAGACCTTCCTGGGAGTTGATCAGGAAGAGTTATTCAAAGCTTTGCAATCCACAAACATGAATAAAACTGACGAAGTAAAAAAAGCCCTAACACGCGCATTGGGCGACGAGAATCAGGTTAAGGAGCATTTCATAAACAATTATAAAGTGAGTGCCGCATTCCCCCCGGAGACAACTCTGGATATCTCATCTCGAGCTTCGCTCGTGACCGGGAAACTGCTCTCCAGCCTCTCGAGTAAATATCCGGCACTGGCCAGTCCAGCCGGAACACTAGCCCGCTTGGGCCAGATATTCACCGGGCTAGTGCAAGTAGCCCTGCCTAAGAGTCTGCCACATCTGCTCTTCAGCTACTGGATTTGGCTGCTCTATTTACTTGAATTGCTGCTTGCGCTGGGCGGCAAGCCGCTCGGTTTGCCAGACGTGGCCCAATTGGGAGGCATGGCATTGGGGATCACCGTTGCCGCCCACTTGGCGGTGCTCATTTTGCAGGCTGCGCTCAAAAATCACTTACCATCTCTAAAATTTTTGCACAGAATCATTACCTCCATGCTCATACTTGGCGCAATGACCGTGGTTATTTTGAGTTATCTGGGATTTGTTCACCTGGGAATTTTTCAAGCTCCGACCGGTATAGTCGGGAGCTGGATTGGCGCATTGCAAGGACAGTGATGTAAATTGGATGGCCGTTCTGTGCAATAGCATGCAATGTATGTATCCCGAAAAAAAACTAGGTAATGGTAAAGAAATAATTGATGTCATTGCCCGTACCCTTTAAAAACCTCATCCATAGAAATCGAGGCTGAAAAGATGGCAAAAGCGCCACTCTTGAGCCCAAGAACAGTTTTCGAAAACGATGAAATGTGGGAGTTCAGCTGAAAAAGATCACGCAAATCGGATGGAAA
>CAZCPP010000431.1:0-3546 GCA_964500655.1 uncultured Anaerolineaceae bacterium
TCAAAGTCTATCATCGAATTCTCTGTCTCAGATTGCTCTCCGACAATCTGCTAGCCGTAGAAACGTTATTGTTGCTCCATTGTGGAATGATTTGTTACATATTCTACAAAAAAGAAAAAAAGATTGACAGAGGAAACCTAATCTGCTATATTGGTTCAAACATCATACCATTATACCAATTGTCTTGTTGCGCGGCATAATAAAGATATAGAGGAGACCAAAAGTGTACGAAGAAGTTCACATTGGCAGGCTATATGAAAAGATTGTAGAGCAAATAGAAAAGCGGATTGTGGATGGTGAATTAAATGCGGGAGATAAATTACCTTCAGAGCGAGAGTTGGCAAAGCAATTTGGAGTAAGTCGCACATCAGTGCGAGAAGCTATGAAGGCACTAGTTTTAAGAGGTTTAATTGAGGTTACACCCGGACGGGGAACTTATATTACAGATCAAACTTCAAAGGCTTTGCGTAACAGTTTGAATTTAATGGTGCAAGTGGGTAAAAGGGCAACTAACAAATATTTGATCGAACTCCGAGAAATTCTAGAGCCAGAAATAGCGGCTATTGCAGCATCTCGTGCTATTCCTGAAAATTTGACGGTTATGCGTGAGGCTGTTGATATTATGGATCGATCCATGGATGATATCGGTGCATATGTTGAGGCTGACTTGGATTTTCACTTGGCACTGGCGGAAAGTATTCAGAACCCATTGATTCTTTCATTATTAGATTCACTAATTGGGGAGTTACGTGAACAGCGTTTTCGTTCAGCGAAGGTTGAGGGGGCCCTGCATCGTGGGCAACCAAACCATAAGGCGGTCCTTGCCGCAATCGAGAAAAAGGATGCCGAAAGTGCCCGCCGCATTATGGCTGCTCACATGGAACAAGTTCGGATGGATATTGAAACAGCGCTTGCTCAGGATAGATAAGATTTCTTCGTATTCAAAAGGAGATGAAAGAAATTATGGCTAATTTAGGATATATCGGACTCGGTGTAATGGGTGGCCGTATGGTCAAACGCCTTTTGGATGCGGGACATACTGTAACTGGTTATAACCGTACCAGGTCTAAAGCCCAATGGCTGTTGGATGCGGGCATGGCATGGGCTGAAACGCCTCGTGCTGTGGCTGAAGCTACTGACATCACCTTCAGCATGGTCACGAACACTGAAGCACTTCAAAGTATCACAGAAGGGTCAGACGGCGTATTGGCAGGTTTGGATTCTGGCAAAGTATACGTGGATATGAGCACTATCAGCCCGGTCTTCAGCCAGGAGCTTGCAGCACAGGTGGCTGAAAAAGGTGCGGTTATGTTGGATTCGCCGGTGTCCGGCAGTGTGGAAACGCTTGAACAAGGGAAACTGACGTTGATGGTCGCTGGAGATGAAGAAACTTTCAAAAAAATTGAGCCGATCTTATTGGATATTGGCCCAAAGGCGACCCATGTCGGTAAGAACGGTCTGGCTGTAACGATGAAAATTGCCACCAATTTAAGTTTAGCTGTGCAGATGCTGGCTTTTAGCGAGGGCGTCTTACTGGCAGAGAAGAGCGGCATTAAGCGTGAAGTTGCTGTAGAGGTTTTGACCAATAGTGTCATCGCTTCGCCAATGGTGAAATACCGTGGCCCGTTTGTGTTAGGACAACCAGATGAGGCTTGGTTCGATTGCTATATGATGCAAAAAGATATGAGCCTGGCACTAGAACTAGGAAGAGAGTTGCAAGTTCCTTTGCCAACCACTGCTGTGACAAACGAATTCCTTACAGCTGCACGTGGTATGGGATTGGAAGAGAAAGATTTTGCAATTGTATTTGATGTGCTCGCCCAAATGTCAGGAGTGAAGTAATGGTCAAGAAAACGGGAGCAGCTGCCAGGACCAAACCTGACGCGAGTGATGTTGAGCAGCTGCTGCACGCCTACGAACAGATGGCTAAGATCCGAGAGTTCGAAGAGAAGGCTAACGAGTTATATATGAAGGCGATCATGCCCGGACTCACTCATCTTTATTCTGGACAGGAGGCTGTTGCTGTAGGTGTTTGCGAGGCCTTGCGAAAGGATGATTACATCACCAGCACCCATCGGGGTCATGGACATTGTCTTGCCAAAGGTGCGGCGGTGGATCGTATGTTTGCTGAACTGCTTGGCAAAGAGGCCGGGTTTTGTAAAGGTAAAGGCGGCTCGATGCACATCGCTGATCCCGATTCCGGAAATTTAGGTGCGAATGCGATTGTTGGTGGAAGCATGGGAATTGCAACCGGTGCAGCCCTCTCGGCCAAGATGAGGGGCAGCGACCAGGTTGCAGTTTGTTTTTTTGGTGATGGTGCAGTCGCTCAGGGCTTACTTTTCGAAGTCATGAACATGGCAGCATTGTGGAAGCTGCCGGTTATATATGTTTGCGAAAATAATAACTACAGCGAGTATACACATAGAAGCGAAACCCTTGCTGGTGAGATCACCGACCGGGCCAAGGCTTTTGGAATACACATTGAAACTGTTGATGGACAGGATGTACAACTCGTACGGGCCACGATGGAAAAGCTGGTCAAGCGCACCCGGCGCGGCAAAGGACCGGCATTTCTAGAGTGCCTGACTTATCGTTACTACGGTCACCATGTAGGCGATATTGATCGCACCTATTACCGCTCAAAAGAAGAAGAACAAGACTGGCGCGAAAATCGCGATCCGCTTAAATTGCTGGAAGAGAGCTTGATAAGCCAAAAATTGACCGATCAAGCGGTGTTTGATCGTATTCGAGAGGCTGTAAGAGCTGAAATAGAAGCTGGTGTCCAGTTTGCCATTGATGCCCCCTACCCGGATCAAAGCCAGGTAACCGAGGATGTTTATGCTTGATGTTATCGTAACGCTCTGGGAGGATTTTAGCAATGGCTGAACGAGAAATCACCTTTGCAGAAGCAATTCGCGAGGCATTGGCTGAAGAAATGCGCCGCAAGAATACTGTTTTTATCATTGGTGAGGATGTCGCCGAGGCAGGTACACCATTCAAGGTATTGTCTGGATTGGTTGAAGAGTTTGGGAAGGATCGGGTGATCGACGCACCGATTTCTGAACCCGGTTTTACGGGTATGGGCGTTGGGGCAGCCATGACGGGCATGCGCCCGGTGGTAGATATTATGTTTGGTGATTTTCTCACGCTGGCAATGGATCAGATCGCTAATCAAGCGGCCAAAGTTCACTACATGTCTGGCGGCAAGATGAAAGTTCCGGTTGTATTTCGCACCAATCTTGGCGCGACTCGACGATCTGCAGCGCAACATTCACAGAGTTTGCACGCCTGGGTTAGTCATGTGCCTGGCTTGAAAGTGGCAATCCCTTCAACGCCGTACGATGCCAAAGGCTTGCTCAAAACAGCCATCCGTGATGAAAATCCGGTCGTTTTCTTTGAAGACAAGATGATGTTTACGATGAAGGGAACGGTGCCGGAAGATGATTACACTATCCCGTTCGGTGTGGCAGATGTAAAACTGAAGGGTGAAGATATTACTTTGGTGGCAACCAGTTCCATGGTCCAGATTGCGCTCGGTACAGCGAG
>CAZCPP010000432.1:0-3538 GCA_964500655.1 uncultured Anaerolineaceae bacterium
TTACCAGTTCAGATCTTAATCCAATAAGGGGCTGCCTTTTGGGACAGCCCCTTTGAAAATTGTGGAAATTCTGATGAGATAAAATAGTCTACCATCTTTGAGTTAGAGACAATTATCCCCCATTCAAACCAAAAGCATTTGCCAGAAGCACCCGGAATTGACTGCGTAAGACTTTATAGGAGAAATGGCGCAAAGCAAGTGCATAGTTGTAGCCACACAATTTCGCTTGATGTTCGGGGTCATCCAGGATTCGAAGAGTATCTTGGACGGTCTTTTTTGTAATGTAATCGTCAAATTCGATTACATTGAATCCCTTGGGGCGAATATCGGTCGCGTAAATTGCATAATTGTTGACTACGATTGGTTTTCTATAATAAAGAGCTTCCAGGAAAGCATTGCCGAAACCTTCAACCAGGGAAGGGTATGTAACAAGATCGGCCTGGGGATAGGCGTCTGAGAGGCTGTAAATTTTCTTCCCGTCTTCAGTTGTCCCCCGGTGTTCACCAAAGCGCTCCGAAGAGAAAATAGTCCGCACGCCCATCCGCTCAGCGAAATCGGCTACCCTGGTTTCATATTCATATCCATCATCGCCGGAGGCATGCGAAATGACCAGGCGTGCTTTTCTCCCTAAGCGGCTCACCAACTCAATTGCATGTTCAATTCCCTTACGTTGAACCACTCTGGTGGGTTGCAAGATAAAGAGTTCATCTGGTTCGATACCAAGGGCCTCGCGCATATCCGAAGAATACTCATCTGATTCAGGTGGTGGATTTTCAAAATCCATCACATTTGGAACATTTAAAGAACTGACTCCCACTCTACGCGCTAGTTGGTGGCTGGCCGAGGAATTGATGACCACGTGCTGTACAACTGACAAATTCGGGGGGACGGCCATTGTAATATAGTCCCAGATTGAGTTTGTCAGAAGAGGCTTGCGCTCCCAGGTGAAATCGTGATGGTGGGCTATTGTTGGAATGCTTGTTTCAGCAATAAGCTCAACAAGCGCTAATGAAAGTGGAATGTTGAGTGGGAATGAAAGAATATTTTGGGGGATCAATAAGTCAAGCTTAAATTTGTTTACAAAAGTGTATAAATGTTCTTTGAAAAATTCTCTCCTGGCATGAATCCATTGTGTTTGATCTCTGGTCCGTCGAGTTGAATTGAAAAACTTGTAGTAGTATTCTCGATTTTCTGGTTCCAAGAAATGGGCTTCTTCAATTACCATAGAACGATCGGGTGGACGATCGGATAGACCAGAGAAGTAAAAGCACTTGTGCCCCATTTCTTCCAAAACTTCAGCCCACTTAGCAGTCTCTAATGATACCCCGTCTGTTCCCTGAAAACGGAAGGAGATAAACCCAATGTTGATCGATCTGTCTAATGATTTGACCATAGCTGCCTCAAATTATTTATAGTTTCTGCGGTCTTCATTGCCGGGTTTAGACTGACTGATTATAGTTTATTAATAAGGGCTGTCTAGATAGTATTTATAAGCAATTATTGAATTTTCAAAGGGAACAAGTGAGAGTAAAGTAGAAAATATGTTCTATTGTGTATAATGATTATACTTTGTAAGCTGTAAGGTAGCTGTAGTTCTAGTTAGGTTGGATTTGAATTGTATACCTTGCGGTTCTTGGTTCAAGTCCAGATAAGGGGTGTTTTTGAAGTAAGTTTGGAAAATTGTGCTCAAGCATTTACGATAAATCACCTTAATACGCTACAGTTGAATTAGAATAAAAATATAAATTTTTACCAGGGGAAAAGTAGAAAATAGTAGAAATAATGCAAAGTGTGGGTGTTGAAATAATTGAGAGCCATTTAATATCGGTAAAAAATATTTAACACCTAATTTTTTATCGATTTTTTACGAAATTCCAGAATAGCCATAATTCCAGTAATAAATCCGATTGTATAAATAATAGCTTCACCAAAAATACCAACTGTTTCACGATACTCAAGAATCTCAAATATGGCTCGGGATATTGGAACAATGTACATCATTGAATATATTAATAAAAATGATAAAGAAAAACAGAAAGGTGCAAACCATTTGAATTTAACAGGTTCTTTATATAATGCGAGGGTTACGAAGTACAAAAACAAAACTACTAATTTGCTAGGGAAATCTTCAAAATCATTGTTTGGAGCACAGTAGTTAATAGTGTCTCTAAATAAACAAGCAATAAACGAGGGAACAATTTTCCAAAATGCGAGTATTGCTGGTATAAGCCCAAAAATGAGCGACACAAATGAAGAGATAAGGGTTCCGAATTTCTGATTTACTTCTCTACCAAATATAAGTAATAGGATTACAGCGATCATCAAAATAAATGTTGTTGAAGCTATAAAAAAGGGGGAAGAAAGTGTTTTATAAAAGGATAAATACTGAAAATTAGAGTATTGTGGAATTCCATCACTAGCAAATTTGTAAGCAATGAAAACAAGAGGAATAAAAAGTGGATATGGTGGAAAAATATTACTGTATATGCGTTTTTCACAGAACAGAAATTTTGCAAGTAGGAATAAGATCAGGAGATAATAGAGACCTTTTAATAAAGCAAATACCGGGACAAGATCAATTGGCATAAAAAAATCAAGAAAAAATATGATTACAAAAAACGAAGGAAACACTTTTGTAAACCAATCAGTATTTATTCCTAAACCATCTTGAAAAAAATAAATTGTTGCTAAAACCAAGCCGAATAAATACATTGGATATTGAATAGCTATGATAATGTCATAATCATTAAAAAATATAGCGAGAAGGACAAGAATTATTGAAATGATCCAATCCAATTGGTTGGTGGTTTTTATTTGGCTTTTTTCTGTATTACTCATATTCCATTTGCTCTTTTTCTATTTGCTCTTTTTTTTCTTGGAGGAATCCATTTAGGGTCGATAATATTTTTTGATAAAAGGCACTTTGATCTGAGTCAATTTTATTTGGGCCTAAACTTTTTAACTCATCATCTAAAACTTCGAAAAGGAATTCAATAACTTGGTCATCATCTTCATAGATTTTTAGATATTCAATAGCTTTTGTTTTTAACAGGAGCTCTTCTGAAGGATCAGAAATAATTTTGTAGGAAGTTTCTACAAGACAAGATTTATCTGCTCGATTTAGGCTGTCATATACGATGAATTGATACTTGGGTTTTGAATTGATAAATGATGGTGTATTAGAATAAACTAAATATGAATTTATTGCTTGGTCTAAAGCAATTAAGTCAGATTCAAAATCTATATTGTTCGAGTTGATGTTTTCAAGCGCACTATCAGATAATTTACTGATTTTTGAAAGTTGATCTTCTAATTCAACATTTTTTTCCAGTAATGGGAAAACTTCAGAATCTGAAGTACTCACTGATAAGTATTTATCACGATTATCAAGTATTGAATAAAAATCACCACATCTGTTTGTAAAGACACCATATAGTGGAGAGTTGATAGGCTCAGCATGGGGCTGCAAAATCCGGAGCATGTCGTCCACTAATTCCGGAGCATGCCGTCCACTAATTCCGGAGCAAACCGTCCACTA
>CAZCPP010000433.1:0-3534 GCA_964500655.1 uncultured Anaerolineaceae bacterium
TTCAAAGTGGAGGAGCTTTAGTCGAATTTCATTCGACATACAAAGCTATCGACTGGAAGTCGATAGTAGTTTACTTGTACTCAAGCCAGGCTTTTATGATGGAACCAAAGGACCGTTTTATTGTCCAGATTCTGCGGCAATAGAAGGATTCCTGAAATACGGGCCTGAAATCGAAAAGAATGTTGAGGTTAGAAGAATCGATTTCCAAAGACCGCGCAAGGAAGTTATTGATCTGTTAGGAGTAGACAAGCAGGGCAGCCCTGTGCTTGTCCTTGATCAATCCGGTGAAGTCCCGCCTGAAGCCCAAGTCAGCACTGATACTGGCCGGGCGTTTATCACTGATACGAAACACATCGGCGAGTATCTTGGACGCACCTATGGATTACTACGCCCGCACTAATTAACGGTAACAAATGGACCTGCTTGATTGTGTTGCCTTTATCCTCATTGAGGATAATAAATTCCTGGCAGAGAAACGGAAACTCACCAAAGAGGTTGATCCTGGAGCAATTGCACTCCCAGGGGGCCATATGAAAAATGGAGAAAACCGTGAGGATACCTTACAACGTGAAGCGAGGGAGGAATTGAGTATCATTCCCAACGAAGTTAGGTATGTCTGTTCACTTCTCCATACACCGCATGTACTTCACGCGATTCACTATTTCGTCGTTGAGTCCTGGACAGGTGAGATTGAGAATAATGAGGCAGAATCTCTGCAATGGATTCCATTGGATGATTTGGAAAAGCTGGATTTAGAAATTGACAGGGTCGCTATAAGAGAGTACCTGCGAGTTTACAAGTGAAGTTATGTAATAGAAATGGATAAAGGGCTGATCAAACGCAGCAAGTTTTTGAGCCTGGTTCTTCGCCACAGGCCGGAAAGGATAGGAATAACCCTCGGTGCGGGTGGCTGGGTTAAGGTTGATGAACTGATTAGGGCTGCGAATAAGGCCAGGGTGCGTTTAACACGAGAGAGTTAGAGCGTATTGTTGAACAGGACGACAAACAGCGTTATGCTTTCACATCAGATGGAACCTCCATTCATGCAAATCAAGGGCATTCACTCCAGATTGAATTAGGGCTAAAAGCTGTCATCCCCCCAGAGTTCTTGTATCATGGCACAGCTCAACGTTTCCTGCAAAGTGTTCGCCAACAGGGACTTTTACGCAGACGGAGAACACATGTTCATCTATCACCGGACGAGCAAACAGCGAAATCCGTTGGCCAACGTCATGGCAAACCAGTTGTTTTAATAGTTCATGCCAAAAGCATGTGCACAGATGGATATAGGTTTTACCTATCAGCCAATGGCGTTTGGCTCACGGAGAAGGTGCCAGTAGCGTATCATATTTTTCCTGTGAAGTGACGAGTGGATATCGCTTATAAAGAATCTTCACCATTTCAGGTTGGCGACAAGATCAAGGATTTCCTTGCTGGGCAGGTAGGTACCGTTGGCCATGATGACCATCCCCAGTGATCGCTGCGGATAGATGCGCATGTCAGCTGCAAAACCGGGACCGCCACCACCGTGTTCAAGGTAAAATGTTCCGTTTTGCATCGGAACCACCGCCCAACCCAGGCCTTGATAGACTTCATCATAACCACTTGTTTCAGGGCTGGCTCCAGTAGCGATGTGAAATTTGTTGGTCATCATCTCGACTGATTCTGCTGACAAGATACGTTTTCCGTCAAGTTCTCCGCCATTCAAGTAAGCGATCAAAAATTGAGCTGTATCGGTCGGAGGCCCGATCAGGCCGGTCGGTCCGTTTTGATCGGAGTAAACATGGTTGAACCAGATAATCCCGTCGGATTCTTCGCGCACCAAAGCGTCCATGTTTTCGATCATCAGTGGCATCAAGGGTGTAATGGTATCCCAACGTGGGTGCGACCCCACAGCTTCATGTGCTTCCATTGCTTCCGTATAAGTGAAATTAGTTAAACCCATTCTCAGAGGAGTGAGGATGTGATCTACAACATATTCTTCATAAGTCTGATCAGACACTTCTTCAATGATAGCTGCCAACACCATGTAGCCCACGTTGGTGTAAATCCCATGCAGCCCTGGCTCAAAACTGAGCTCTGCATAATCAGGGAGTTTGGTACGAAGCAGCTCAGTTTGATTCCATTCCTGGTCGCCGTCGGTATGCACCCACCCGACAACTTCGGGTACATTATTTTTCACCCCGGAACTATGGGTTAGTAAATGACGAATGGTGATAGTGTCGCTGTTTTCTGATGGATACCGTACTTTGAAGAAGGACAGGTGATCTGTCACCGGATCTTCGATATCCAATAAGCCTTGTTCTTGCAGTTGAAGGATAGCAACAGCGGTGAAAATTTTGGTCATCGACCACTGGTTATAGACTGTATCTGGTGTGGCCATTATTTTTTGGGGTGCATCTGCCATACCAAATGCATTCTGGTAGACAATTTCACCACCTTGAACGACAACCAGCGATAACCCGGGTGGGGAGCCGGGATTATGTCCCACCAGGTTTTCAACGTATGATTCTAGTTCATCCAGATTTTCAATGTTTTTCGGGGGAGATAGCGGTTTGGGGCGGAGCAGTATAAATCCGGCTATCAACACCAGCAAGATAAGAATAATCAAGCTAGCAATTTTTAGTACATTTTTCATATGAGTCTCCAATTAAAAAATATTGGAAACAGAATATCACGCTTTCGTAAGTACAACCTATCGAAAAGCTAATAGATAAGTATCTGTTTGGTGAAAGTTGAAAACAAGATGTCCGTCAAAGGAATTATTCATCTTGGCCAAGATCAAAATGAGGAGCAATTCTCCCAACCGTCTTTAGCATTCTGACATCCTTTTTAGCCTCAGCAGATTCTGCCTTGAGTTCGCGTGACAGGCGATCCACAGCCATGATGACAACCTGTGTCTTAGTTAAGCCATAGTTATTTGATATTTGGGATATTTGGTCATGGGTTAGCAGGGGAAGACGGGCATTAAATTGACTGGAATTAGTATCACTCATGTCGGGAATGAGAACCTCCAACTAGAAATTAGCATTATTATATAATATTGCTATACATGTGTCAATAGCGTTCTCGGTCCAACCCCAAAGATTACCTTTGTGCTCGCTAGGCAATAAAAGCGATAAAATAGGGAGATGAGTTCCAAAATAGGGAGACAAACAAATGAAAAAGAATAGATGGATACCATTCGTAATGATCGGTGTGATGATGCTCGTTATGATTGGCATAATGACTATGTTCGGGTTTATGTTAGGGAAGTCGAACCCGCTTGCAATGATGTTTCCAGGGTTTGAAACCGGGATATCAGGGATGTGGCAAATGATGGTCATCCCCCTCTTGGGTCTGATCATTATGCTGGCCATGATGTACTACATTTTCCGTTGGATGACTGGCGGGAAAGGGCTCATGACAGGGATGATGGGCGCAGACCCAAAGCAGCAAGTTCAAGCCGAGAGAAAGAACTTAACCACGATGACCTTTAGTTACTAACCTTGCACTTTAAGAACTAGACAGAGCCAATTGACTGCATATCTGCTC
>CAZCPP010000434.1:0-3526 GCA_964500655.1 uncultured Anaerolineaceae bacterium
AATCAGCGTACCCCCATATATGGCCTCTCCACGCGAAATCCCAAAGAAGGACAATAATATGCTTACACTCTTTCGAAATTTATTTGCGCCACCTCGTGATCTAATCTTAGTAGTGGCGGCATTATGGGCAGGGTTATATCTGGCCGAAAAGCATAGCAAAAAGCACGGTATCAGTATCAGCGACTTGAACAACATTGTATTCTTTCCGTTAATTGGATTCATAATCGGGGGACGAATCTTGTTCGCTTTGGAAAATTTTTCTGCTTTTTCAAAAAACCCCCAAAGCCTGATCTCGCTTAATCTGGACCTGTTCGATCCCATCGGAGGGTTGGCAGTAGCTGGTATCGTTGCATTGATCTATGGACAACGGCGAAAGTTGTCATTTTGGTCGACATTAGACGCTCTCACGCCATTGTTTGCGATATTTGCACTCGGGTTGGGTTTAGCACATCTTGCTTCGGGCAGTGCTTTCGGCAAAGAAACTGCTCTCCCTTGGGGCATTCAACTCTGGGAGGCAACACGCCATCCGAGTCAGATCTATGAAATCCTCGCTTCGCTCCTGATCTTTGGCTTGCTCTGGTTCCAAAAATCGGATTCCCGCCCCGGTGTTTACTTCTTGACCTTTGCCGCACTTACCAGTGGATTTTATCTGTTCCTAGAAGCCTTCCGCGGTGATAGCACCCTCATCCTTGGCGGCTTACGAGCAACACAAGTTGTTGCGTGGATCGGATTAGCAATATCCTTGTTCTTGCTAGACAAATATAGCCAGGATTCACTTGAAGAAATGGCTACGCGCAACAACAATTAAAGGTACTACTCTTTCTATCATATCCTTCTTTAGAAATCTAATTGATCGGATTGGAATACCAACCCCAATTAAACGAGTGCAGGCACAAAGCCTGATACGATAGACCTAAATTCGTAATGGTGAAGCCCCTCTGCTGATGTTATCCAAAAACTCCTGCCGGGTTGCCAGATTCGCACGAAAAGCGCCATGCATAGCAGAAGTGGTCATACGAGCATCATGCTTTTTTACACCCCGCATCATCGAGCATAAGTGTACGGCTTCAACCACCACGGCTACTCCCTGGGGTCTGAGTAAATCCCGTAAAAAATCAGCCACTTGACGGGTCATGCGCTCCTGAACTTGTAAACGACAGGCATACATATCTACAATGCGAGGTATTTTGGATAAGCCAATTACTTTCCCATCAGGAATATATGCAACATGCACGCGTCCCATAAACGGTAAAATGTGATGCTCACATAGGCTATAGAACTCAATATCACGGACAATCACCATTTCATCGTATGAAATATCGAACAGCGCGCCATTAATCATAGCTTCGGGATCAGCGTGATAACCATTTAATAGCTCAGAGTACATACGGGCAACGCGCTTAGGAGTGAATTTCAATCCTTCACGCTTCGGGTTTTCACCAATAGCCTTCAATAATTGTAAGATGGCATCCTCAAGCAATTCGCTTTCAATTTCACTTTTTTCAATCGCTTGTTCATTTAAATCATCATCAAAATCAAGAAGTTCGTTCATATCGGCTCCAATAAAATTGGCCCAGCATCAATAGCCAGGTCAGTTGGTATGCAACGTAATCGCTCTTCAACCAACTTCCGGCTCAATCAAGCCGTAAGTTCCATTCCGCCGACGATAAATCACTTTTATACAATTAGCATCAGCATCAAAGAATATAAAGAAATTATCATGTCCTAAGAGTTGCATTTGCTCAATTGCTTCGGCTTCGTTCATTGGGATCAAGGTGAATTTTTTGCGCCTGATAACAACAGGTTCATCATCATCTTCGATGTCTACTTCGGGGATTGGCACAACATCTGCGGCGGAACGTCCATCTCCCCGCCCGTGATAATGTTTTCCTTTATAACGATCTATCTGCCGTTGCAATTTGTCTAAAGCAGCATCAAAAGCAGCAAAAATGTCATCGGCTCGTTCTTCGGAGCGCAGAAGCAAATTTTTGCCCCGAACCGTGATTTGTGCGATATGTCTATCGGATGCGCTCCGTGCTGATTTTTCAAATTCTAACTCGATTCGGGTTTCCTCTATTGCCGGAAGGAACTTATCTAACTTTCTAGCTTTTTTGTCCATATAGTCGTTGATTCGGTCGGTCACTTCCATATTTCGAGCTTGAATTTCTAATTCTGGTGACATAGAACCTCCTCAGGGTATTTTGATGATCACCCGTCTGGGTGAGAAATACTATACGCTCTTTAAGCTATGATGAGGCAAAGCACGTGCGACAGTAATTGCATACACATCGCGAGTGCCAGATTTATACAACGCCTCGGCCGCGGATGATATTGTTGCTCCCGTTGTGGAAACATCATCCATCAATAAAACAATTCGCCCATTCATTTTCTGTGCATCTGCCTGAAATGCATCCCTTACATTTTCTTGTCGCTCAGTTGCAGACAAGCCTACTTGCGATCTAGTCTCCCGCGACCGGATTAATGCATTCGGAAAATAATTAAGCCCCAATTGCAAAGAAAGTGGCAGGGCAATCGATGCAACTTGATTATACCCTCGTTCCTTTAATCGCTTTTTTCCCAACGGAATCGGTACCAATGTGTCAGCTGGCCAGTTCAATTGTTTTACAAATTCAGACATTTGGTTTGACAATGCCTCACCCAGACCAATATCACGACGATATTTTAAACGATGAATTGCTCCTTGCACGGGGTTTTCAAATTCAACCCAGGATCGGAGGTTTTTATATGATGGCCGATTCTTCGCACATCGTCTACAAAGGTCAAAATTCCTTTGTGGCAAACCACAAGAAATACAAACGGGGCCGTCTATCGTCTGAACTTTTTTCTGACACAACAAACACCAACGAGTTCCCGATTTTCCACATCCCCCGCAAACGGGTGGAAAGAGCCAATCAAGTCCGATCCAAAAATTTCGATACAGATGATATTTTAATATAGTGCTCAATAATCTCCCAGAAGCTTAACGGAGGATCCCAAATCTGGAATTAATGTTATTGGTCTTATCCTCCAATCGTCCCGCCACCAAAGACACCCATAATCTGGAAAACGGCAGGTACCATTAAGATAATCATAATTGAAGGAAATATCAGCAATGCCATCGGTAACAGCATCTTGATTGGCGCTTTATGGGCTTCTTCTTCAGCATACTGCCTGCGTTTCATCCGCATTTGATCAGATTGGATGCGTAACACTTTTGCCATACTGACACCTAGGCTTTCACTCTGGATAACAGCCGCAACAAAACTGGTCATCTCTGGAATCCCCATGCGGTCTGACATTACACGTAAGGCTTCTTTTCTAGTTTTCCCCAGCTGCACTTCACGAATAGCACGTGCAAACCCAACTGACAATTGATTTTCCCATTTCTCACTAACTTTCGCCATTGCAGCATCGAACCCCAAACCAGCCTCAACACAGATAGTTAGCAGATCTAGAGCGTCTGGCATTGCTTTACGAATTTCTTTTTGGGGTTCGATGCTGCAATGGCGAAAGTTAGTGAGAAATG
>CAZCPP010000435.1:0-3501 GCA_964500655.1 uncultured Anaerolineaceae bacterium
GAGAGCGTTTTCCAACCTGCCGAGAAAGATAGGGTTCGCCAGCAGTTGGGTATTCCTCAGGTGGCGATGGTTTTACTTTAAGTTGTTTCATCGTCGATGAAAACAAATCCCTATAAAGATTATATAACGATTGAAGAAACCCTGAACGATCTTCAAACTAGGTTGCCTACCAAAAGAAATGTTGTATTCCTTGCGGTTGGAGAAGGCGGAAAGAGCGAAGTCTCTGTCAACCTCGAGCGAAGATTTATCCCTTACCAAAAGGATATCAAGGCACTCGCAAAATATTATCAAGCAGCGGATATTTATCTTCACGCCGCTCGCGCTGAGAACTTTCCAAACGTGATCCTAGAAGCCTTGGCTTGCGGTACGCTAGTGATCGCTACTAATGTCGGCGGAATTGGCGAACAGATTCGGGATGGAGAAACTGGCTATCTCGTTCCACCTCAGGGCACTAGGCAAATGAGTAATCAGGTCCTTGCTTTACTAAAAGATCCAGAGCGGGTGCGGAAAATGTCTACTCTAGCTGCGCAAGATGCAAGGGAACGTTTTTCGATGAAGTGTATGGTGGATAATTACCTGGATTTTTATCAAACTGCTTTTTTAGATTTTCTCTCGCATGACCAGGTTGTTTGATGTGATTTCAATGTATACAGGTAGTCAGCTAATCCAGGAACGTTATCCATTAGTGACTGTGGTCACACCTTGTTACAATGCAGCCCGTTTCATCAGCGAAACCATCGAAAGCGTCCGGGACCAAGATTACCCCCGGATTGAGCATATAATTTTCGATGGCGGCTCCACCGATGGTACCTTGGATATCCTGGCCCGATATGCGCATCTGGACTGGACATCTGAGCCCGATCGAGGCCAGTCGCACGCGTTGAATAAAGGCTTTAAAAAGGCACGCGGCGAGATCATAGGGTGGCTCAACGCCGACGATGCTTACCAACCAGGAGCAATCCGATCTGTGGTGTATGCCTTATGTGAGAATCTGGATGTCGACTTGATTTATGGCGACCTACAGATCATCGACCAGGACGGTGGTTTGGGGATAGTGCGCCGCGCCCAACCCTTCAACTACGAAACCTTCTTTGCCGCCAGCTATATCCCGCAGCCGACTGTGTTCATGCGCCGAAAAGTGATCGAGATACTAGGTGGGGTGGATGAACGCCTGCACTATGTTATGGACCGCGAGTTCTGGCTACGCGCCGGGCTCTGTTTCAATTTGCGCTACCTTCCTGGTGTCGTACTGGCCCGCTTCCGCTATGCGTCAGGCAGCAAAACCTACCAGTCGGCTTCGAAGTTCCATGCTGAATGGCTTCAAGTTTTGGATGATGCATTCCAAAGACTCGATTTTCAGAAAATCCCTTCTAGGGTAAGGCGAACGGCGCTCCGCAAGGCCAGGGCTAATATCTATATGAATCGGTTCGGTGCTGCAGTAAATGAACACGATCGTCAAGCTGTATTGATTAATTTCTTCCAGGCGATTTCCCAGGATATAAAATTGCTCTTGAACCGTGGTGTGTACGGATTCCTAGCTGATGGCCTCCTGGGCACTTCATTGATGAAAAACCGATCCCGTTATGGCTTAAGGAAACCCTGATGGTATTTCCCACTCAGCAACGCTGGAAGGATTTGGAGCGCTCCACAAAGATCAGCCTATTGCTGGTTGTCCTGATCTACCTGGCGGTTGCCACGGTCGGCTATTTCAAGGCCGGACCGAATGAGAAGGACCGCCAGGTATTTGCCTGGGCTAGTTCGACTGCGGAAATAGGCCTATTGAATACCCGGGCGTATAATATCAGCAGCGGCGGCATCTTAACTGGCGCTAAGTGGGGAGATTGCGAGGCTTATATTATGGCCCCGCCGCTCTACCACCTGCTCCTGGCTGGCATCTATGCCCTTTCGGGCGGTCAGTGGCAGCCGTTGCGGTTGGGGACAATATTCTACGGCCTGGTGTTTCTCTACGCCTGCCTGGCGCTGGCGGTTAAATTCTTCCGGGGAGCACAACGGAACTGGCTCTTATTCTTCGCCCTTACACCAATGATGCTGATCTTTTCCGTCTGGAACGATACCTACGGCACCCCGATGGGCATCCTGGTGCTTGCCTACCTGTGCTTAGTGAATAATCTGGAGAGAGGCAAACTCCGGAGGGCGGTTTGGAGCGGAGTGCAGTATATGCTTTCCTTCTGGCATTCTTATATCTCGATATCGGTCGTCCCAGCCATATTGTTACAAACTCTGTTACACCCGGGGCTTACGCGCCGGGAGAGGCTCTCTGGCGGCGCTATCTTTGTTCTTTTTGTAGGCTTAGCTGGCCTGGTTTCCCTGGTCCATATCGCTGCCTTACCAGAGGCCGTTGAATGGTTCTTTGCTCGCCTGGGGACACGCTTTTCAAACGTTCGCCCAGGTGAGGATCCAGGTGTCAGGTACTCCCTGGTGGATTTTCTAACCCGCCAGGCAATCCGCTTCACGACCCACTTCACGCCCATCAGCCTCTTCTTAGCTGGCTGGGCCATGATTTTGGCCCTTTTCAAGCTGCTGCTGCGGAAAATCCCCTTGCAACCGGGTGAAGCAGGGCATTTCAGTGTCGATCCCCTGGTGGTCGTTCTGGTTCTGTTCACCTGGGGGGTGCCCATGCAGCTTGGTATCCAGGTGGCATATATCCATCCCCTGATGATGTATTATTTCGTAACCTTTTTTGCTTTTGCGTCGGTCGTCGGCCTGGCCTTACTAAGCACTCAATTCAAGTTCCCTTCCCTGCGCAAAGGATTTGTGATTGCCACCCTGGTTCTATTTACGTTGATGTCGGTTGGACGTAGCGTCTATAACTTAAGGGGCGGCTCACTTTATGACCTGGCAAAAGGTGTCAAGTCCGAAAAGGCCGAACTCTTTACGATCGAGGAATTACTCCAGTTCACATGCATGGATTTGGGTTTGAAGGAGGATAATGAGTGAATTTACACCATACGGATACACACCATCAGGGCGCATATCAGGAATATTATATCCAGCGAGCCAGCTTTTGGGACCAAATTGCTCTAACGGTCAACCGTGACCGCATGCCTGGAAAGTATTTTCACCGCCGCGTGCGCCAGGTATACCAGTTCCTTATTCCCCCCGGTGCCCGCGTCCTCGAACTGGGGTGTGGGACAGGCAACCTGCTTGCCGCCCTGCAACCATCCAGCGGAGTGGGTGTCGATTTCTCGGAGGAGATGATAGCCAAAGCCCGCCAGCGCTACCCCGACCTGGTGTTCTATTACGCTGACGCCCACAACTTCAATATAGATGGCGTCTTCGACTATATCCTACTTTCCGATCTGATTAACGATGCTTGGGATGTACAGTGCCTGCTCGAAAACCTACAACCCAATTGCCATCCGGGCACACGCCTGATCCTTAATTATTACAGCCGCCTCTGGCAGCCACTATTGAGCCTGGCACAAAGCTTGCGTCTGGCGATCGCCCCCCTACAACAAAATTGGCTTACCAACCAGGAAT
>CAZCPP010000436.1:0-3497 GCA_964500655.1 uncultured Anaerolineaceae bacterium
ATTGCTGACGGGGATTTTTATCAAAAATAATATTTGGTTATTTTGGAATCCCGATTTTATGCATTTTTCTCACTTTTTTATTTCGAGGTATTGGTACATTCCACCCCAACCCAGGATTTCCACTTCAGGCTTGTATCCGAGGGCTTCAAACAGGGAGGCAAAGTCACTGGCCTGGTCACCGAACAATATCATGGCCCTTTCGGTAAGATGCGTCCAGGTAGTTTCAATAGGCGCTTTAGCGTAGTCTCCAATGCGGATATGCCCGCCGGGTTTACACACCCGCAACATCTCTTCCAAAGCTATTTTGGTACCCACCCCGTAACCGCTTAGCGCATTGGTCTCGATCACATAGTCGAAGTCATTATCAGAAAACGGTAGCTCGTAGAAGCTACCCTGGCGAAATGTCGCCGTAGGAACTTTGCGCTGTGCACGTCGGATCATGCCAGGAGATAAATCGTTGCCGTAACAATCCAGGCCAGATTTGGCAGCCATTGCCAGGACTGAACCCGTCCCGCAGGCGATGTCGAGGATAGAAGAGCCAGGCTGAAGCCCATGGGCGACGCGGCGTTGCGCTTTTGCCGCCATTGGAAAAGTCAGACGCAGTAATAAGTCGTATATTAAAGAGACAAGGTCATACGTCCGGGTGGACCAATCGAGCAAAGGTTTTTGCGTCAACAATAACTCCAACTGTTTTTTGGATGGCTATTTAACTGAAAACCCTAAGTGATTGGCAACTTCGGCTTCGTTACCGGGTATGTTGCCTTCGATAGGTGAATTCAACATGAATGCCCCACCCATCGCACCAGTTATGACCATGGTTGACGAACCACCACCATCCAGATTTAGTCCGGTATAAACACCCAAAGAGATCAGGAATTCAGCCAACTCAGGGAAGGATGCCCCTTCGCTATAGCCCGGTTGGCGACCATCAATCACAACCAAGAACAGCCAGCGTCCATTCTGGTTGGTGCCAGCGGCAGTGCGAGGCTCTACCGATTGGCTCTCCAGGTTAGTCACAGCCTTACCCTTCTCCACCAACATGCGGTCACCTGAAACGGCGTTGAAGACCGCGCCTTTGGGTTTATTGAAGGTGACTTCATTGTTTTTGTTTAGGTACAAAATGGGGCGGTTGTCCCAGCGATCGGAATACACATTTCCACGTGAAGCCGCATAACTGTTGACTTTAACCGGCTCGCCGCCATCAGGGCAAACTTGATCTGGGTCATATTCGTCTTGATCGAGATACGAGAACCCGTCCCCATTAACAGCTAGCTGAACGTTAAATTTTTCTAAAAATTCGGTAGTCTTGCGCGAACAAATAAAACCGCTATCATGACTGGGAGGTGTCACCAGGCATTTTAGTCCACTGGCTCGTGTATCAATTGCCAGAACGTGCGCGACCATCTTTCGCGGTGAGAGCATCTCTTTACGGAAATATGTGATACCACTAAAAATCTTCTGTGTAAGCTGTTCGGGCGCAGTCTGCTCTAGATCAATCAGATAGGTTGTAGCGCACCAACCTGCCAGACCGTCGAATCTACGCACACGTGCCCAACTGCCATCCTCATTGGTCTCAAGCCCGATCACAACTTCATTCTTTTTCAATGCCCCAATTTTGCCATTTGAAGTGCTGGGACCCTCACGCAAGTTCAAGGTGCTAGCCTTAACCTGGTACCAGTTCTTGATTTCAGTTGGGGGTGGCAACCCTCCTGTATCAGGTGATGTCGGGGCGTCGGTTAGCGTCAGATAGCTGGCAGAACTCCAACCGGTGAGACCATCTGAGAGACGATAGATCTTTATCCAACTGCTGTCCTCATTTTTCTCTAGGGCTTTCACAATTTCATCATTTTGAAGCAAGCCCACCTTATCATTGCTTGTTCCGGGTTCCACTCGGACGTTCAGTGCTGAGGCGGTGACACGATACCATTCGGCCTCGGCGTCAGGTGGCACTTCCGTATCCGGGGGTTCTTCTGTATCGGGTGGTTCCTCCGTGTCAGGTGGTTCGTCTGTATCAGGGGGTTCGTCACTATCAGGTGAGGTTGGGGTATCCGTAAGCGTCAGATAGCGGGCAGAACTCCAACCAATCAAGCTGTCCGATTCACGTTCGATTTTTATCCAGCTATTTGCAAGCGCATATTCAAGCCCTTTGACAACTTCGTCCTTTCGCAAATAGCCTACCTTATCGTAGCTTGTACCAGGACCCTCACGTACGTTTAAAGCTGAGGTAGTAACTTTGTACCATTGGACCTCGGTAGTGGGCGGTTCACCTGGATCCGGAGGATCACCAGGGTCAGGAGGCTCAGGAGGTGCGACGTTGATCAAATAAGTTTTGAAAATCCAACCGATCGAATCATCAGCACGTTTGATTTGCATCCAGTTGTTATCATCTGAGGTAGCGACAACCTGTAGAAGCTCGTCATGCTGCAACATACCGGTTACATTCGCGTTGGCATCGGGATTTTCCCGCACACTCAGGTCTATTCGGTATTCAGAAGTTTCTGGGATTGGTGAGCCAACATCAAATCGCTGACGAAATGCTTCATCATCACCATTAAAATAGTTCAAGTCGATCCCGCGACTCTCTACACCATAAAGCTCCCCATCGCCTACTTCTGTGAACTGCCAGAACAGCCATTCATCTGCGTTCCACGGTTTGGGGACGCTGGGTTCTGAGGCGCCATAATTGGCGATCCATAAAGGATATTGATGGAAATATTCCAAACTATCCGCCTCGCGTGTGGCATTGGGTGCATTATCACGCCAATAGTAGAAAGCTGTATAAATTGAAATTTCTTTTTGTCCAACTAGTGTTTTCAAACGTTCCAAAAAATCGTACCACTTTCGCCAACCGGCGTACTGTCCACCATAGGCCTCTTCAAAATCAGCAAATAATGGTAATTCCCCGAAATCACCATCCATCAACTCGACCCATAGTTCAGCCTGACGTTTGGGATCTGCGCGGCTATCGTAAAACCAGTAGGTACCACGTGGTAAAGCGGCTTTTTTAGCCTCGGCCCAGTTATATTTGAAATCAGAATCTGGCCAAAGGTTTTGCCCAGCGCGGATGATGACAAAATCGGCAACTTCGGCCATTTTGACAAAATTGATCTGCTCCGGAGTCTCCGGTTCATCTTGGTAAAAACTTACATCAGGACCAATCGCATTTCCCATAATGTTCTCCTTGTTGGGTTACGCCTCGTAAAATTGTACCAGTATTCGTATAACAGTGTGTATGGGTAAAAATAGGGTATTCCACGGGCTTAAAATTTATGGGAATAAGTATTACTCCATCAAATATAGAAGTAAAAGTGGCACTCCACAGACACAAGTCATGACCAACAAGACCACACACCCCAGTGCAGCCTTGCCGATTGAATTTTGATTCGTCCACTGCCCGGTCAACCAACCATATAGGTTTGATAATGCATTCATATTTTCTCCTAATACTTTGGTTTTCCCTAATGGTTATTGGTAAAAATTTCAAAAAGGGTGTTATT
>CAZCPP010000437.1:0-2370 GCA_964500655.1 uncultured Anaerolineaceae bacterium
CGTTCACAGGAGATCGCCGCTGAGAAGATCGAGGAGTTGATCACTCCGATCCCAAACGAATTGCAGTAAAATTGCAGTAGTAGGGTTTTCTCAGTGTCTGCCTTACCCCCCATATATGGACAAAATACAAAAAAATACCGCTAAAAAGCGGTATATGGGTGTGACCGACCGGGGAATCGAACCCCGAACCTACTGATTAAGAGTCAGTTGCTCTGCCAGTTGAGCTAGTCGGCCGTGCGGGGCGAATTATACCGCAAAGGATATGTGAGTCAATGAAGTTTGGCACGGGTGAAGCGCGCAAAGTTTGGACCAACGCGCGGCTCGGTTTTTTGAAGTTTTAATCCTGCCGTGGACATCAATTCACCCGTTTCAGTTTCTGTCCAGCGGAAATGTGTTTCGGCATTATGCGCCCAGCCCAGCAATGATTCGCGGGCTGTACCGTCCAATCCGCGCGAATCGGCTAATTCAGTTGCAGATGAAATGCTCAGGTTTTCGGAGGGGTTTAGCAGGCAGATTTCTCCGCCAGGGGCAAGCAGGCGCGTCCAAGTGCGGAGGGCTGTGAGTGGATCATCCAGCAGAAAGAGTACATTCGAGGCGGTAATCAAGTCAAAACTCGAAGTTTGAAAGGGCAGGTGGATTGCATCTGCCAGGAGGAGGCCTTGAGAAAGGGATGAGGATAGTAAATCGAAATCTATATCTGCCCCAAAGGCTTTATGTCCAGACTGGGAAAAAATTACCGGAAGCAGGCCGGGGCCACAACCAATGTCTAGGATACGGGAAGCAGGGCGAGGATCGCAGAAAGATGCGAACTCAGCCAGAGTCCGACCCCAAGCGGTTTTGGTCTGGATTTCAAGGAAGTTGGAGAAATCGGGCATGTTGATATGTAAGGATACGACGCCAGCATTAGGCGCTGGCGCAGTGATTATCGTGTCCCAACGGTTTAATTGAGAACCTCAATATTCGGTTCCAGCGGGATGCGATCGATCAGGTCGAGAAAGTCGGCCTCCGTGATGTCAGGATCAGGTTTGTCTATGAGTGTGCGCAAGGTTGCTTCCATCACGTTGGTGCCAAAACTACGACCTTCGAGTCGTGGTGTGGTGGTGACCAGAATATCTAACCCCCGCTTTTGCAGTTCTTCCACGTTCTTTGGAGTCGTGGTGTTGGTGACCACGATCTTTCCGCTCAGGTCGTCGGGCATGTGGGCACGGACGGAGACGAAATCGCCGGCCAGCACAGTGGCTTCCTGGTAGTATTTGGTCCATTTTGGTTCCGGTTCTTTATCTTGTGCCGAGCCAAGCGGATAGAATAATTTAAACGGCAATTGCGTGATGATCGGTAGTAAGATTGCGGCTACAACGCGCACTGTAGAAAGCCTGCGGATTGGAATGGGCATATTAAGCGAAAACATAAAATCGCCAAAGACAGGTTTGCATCCAGCGTTGACCAGGCCTTCAGCCATAACATAGCGATCTACTGCATTGGTTTTTAATGCCGTCATGCCTTTTAGGGTTTTCCCGTCTTTGTTGAGGTGCTTTTCCAGGGCTTCGAATGCACGCTGTACGAGCAAGCCCTTTACGCCGTTGCCATCACCGACTTTGCTGATCTTGATAGCTGCCCGGATGCGTTTTGCCTCACGGAAATAATAACGTCGCTTACCAACTCCTAGATAAAATTCAATACCACCCACCCCAAAGGCATCCACTACCCCATCGTTTTCCCGGTACATCACCAGCGCTTTTTCAAAATCAGCGCCCGTTCCTTGTCGGGATAATTCACACTCCTGCCCCAGGAATTCGTGATGGGTTGTATGGTCTCGCGAGGGGGATCCAAGGCTAACCGACAATATTTTCTTCATCTGCGCCTCCTTTGACATCTATGCATAATTATTAACGGATACCACTATCATATAACACAATTATACGGGTGAACTCCCCGGGTAGCACAGTAAATGACTGATCATCTGCAAAGGGGTATGGTTTCCCTTCTGGTGTTTCAGGATGCAGAATGTAGTCTCCCGGGGGAAGTGGAATATTGAAAGTCCCCTGTTCGTCGGTTTGGACCTGGACGATCTTTTTTCCTTCAAGGCTGTTGATCGTTATGGTAGCCTGGTACGGTTGATCGGGGCACTCCTGTCCTTCGATCATGACTGGGCACATGGGTCCCATCAGGGCTTTGCCGGTTATGCCACTATTGGTAGGGGTAGGTGTTGCGAAAACGCCACAAGATAGCATCAAGAAAGCAAAGGATATAAAAAGAAATATCTTTTTCTGAGTTTGCCTTTTGTACATTTTTTGTAATTTCATGAACTAATTCACCAGATTTTCTATTTATAATGCCGGATTCTGAGTAATTATTTTCTTGGTCGATTGC
>CAZCPP010000437.1:2380-3496 GCA_964500655.1 uncultured Anaerolineaceae bacterium
ACAACCAACAATAAAAAAACTAAATAGAATTAGAAAAAGAAATATCTTTTTCATTATTAACGCTCCTTTGAATCGCTGACTTGTATAGCCTTTATAGGTGCATACTAAGGTTGCGGCGTCTTTGTCGGGTATTGCGTATAAGTCGGGATGGGGGTACGCGAGGCGGTTGGGGTAGGTGTGGGAGTATCCGTTGGGAGATAGGCGCGATCGCCGTGCCAGGGTAGGAAGTCTGTAAAGCGTTTGATATCGTACTCGCCTTTGACATCCCGGCGCTGCAACCAGAACAAGTTGCTTTCCCCTTGGTGATTAGTATAACCCAGGCCCATACCAGCGATATACCCCGCGTTGTGGACTAACCGACCGGCAGTTGTACCCATAAACCCAAAAGGATAGGCAAACGTATCCACCGATGTTCCGGTAGCCTCCTGCAACTCTTTTCGAGCTTTATCGATCTCAATTCTCTGGACCACAGGTTGCAATTTTCGCAAGTCGCGGTGAGATTGGCTATGACTGCCCACTTCCCAGCCAGCATTAGCCAGTTCCTTGATCTGGCCAGTGGTCATGTATCCGTCTTTGTCCATGTAATTTCCTACGATGTAGACCACGCCAGTCAGGTCGTATTTTTCCATAATGGGGAAAGCCGTCTCGTAGACGCTGAGGTCGCCATCGTCGAAGGTGATGATGATCGGGCGTGGAGGTAAATTTGCGCCTTTTTCAATGGCTTTCACCAGTAATTTGATGGGAATAACAGTGTATTCCCAATCATGCAGCAGTTTCATCTGGGTTTCGAATTTTTCGGGAGGCACATAGTACCGACTGTCGATGGGCGATTCTGCAATGCGATGGTAAAGCAAAATAGGAACTTCGACCACATCCGGTCCCTGGTGAACGCGCGTAGTGGTTGGCGTAGGGGTAATCGTAGGTGTGGGGGTGATGGTTGGGGTTTGTGTGGTGGCAGCTGTTACCGTTGGAGAGGGAAGTGGGGTGTTGGTTTCCGTTGATTCAAATCCATAATTCCCATTGCAGGAAGATAAAAAGCCGAGTACCACTAAAGCCAATAAAATTTCCTTCTTTGGGATTTCGCGTGGAGAGGCCATATATGGGGGTACGCTGATT
>CAZCPP010000438.1:0-3488 GCA_964500655.1 uncultured Anaerolineaceae bacterium
AAACGGCCTGCCTGAAAGGCAGGGGTTTTAGACCCTATTTACAGACAATAAATTAAGGATTGATGTGGCGCGAAGCCGTCACATCAATCCTTAATTTATTATGCGAATCAAATTTGGAGCGGGCTATGGATACAATCACGTATAGGAACATTATCAGTGCAAGATATTGGTATAAAGTCACTTATTGTAGTTTATCCCTAGAAACATCACGATAAATGATTATATCAATAAATATATTTTCCCATCTAAGACACTCCCAACGAAAACACCAAAGAAAAAGTGTGACAAAAAACGATCAAATTTTGTCCCTTAAATTAAAGTCCGGTTTGCTATGATTAGTTCGAGCTTTTTGCTCGGGTTTTTATTATGACAAATAACAACTATGATGACTGACAACTCTCTCTTTTATATCCCTACTGTCTCAAAGTCCCTACTAATAGTCTTGGGGACTTCGCCCTGTCACTCCCCACAGACCGCCAATTGTAGCAAGTGGACGCCCTTGCTTATCAAGGGAAAACCCACCCTTGACAAGCGGTTGCCACTTGCTGGGCTAGTTCTGTCTGTGTTGAGAAAAACTGCCAGTGCTTTGACTTCTCACCATGCTGACATACACTGTCAAGGTGTCTGTCACGCCGTGTGTGATCCCACCCTTGCACAGCAAGGGAACCCATCACACATCCGGCGCACTGACAGACCACTCCTTGCGCCAGCGTGCGTCCGGCGGTGCTCCGCATGTCCGCTCCGCCCGTCCGCGCGCTCGCGCTCGGAATCCGTTTATGTTAGAATTCGCGCCACGATTCGAGACTGTGAAAGGGGCTCATGATGAACGTTGCTATTTATGCTCGTGTTAGTACAGATACCCAAGCCAAAGAAGGGACGATCCACTCCCAAATTGAAGCCTTGCGTGAATATGCAAAGGCAAATGATATATCCATTGTGCATGAATGTATTGATGATGGAGTTAGCGGTGCAACTTTAGTTCGACCTGGCTTGGATCATCTCCGAGATTTGGCTGCTGATGGAGCGATCCAAGGGGTTTTGATTTTGTCCCCTGATAGGCTCTCTCGAAAACAAGGCCACCAAATCTTTTTGATGGATGAATTCAAGAAGCACGATATTCAAGTCCTGTTCACTAATCAGCAATTTGATGATAGCCCAACAGGAAATTTCATGCTGCAAATTCAAGGAGCAGTTGCCGAACTTGAACACGCAACCATTACAGAAAGAATGCGCAGGGGGCTAAAACATGCCGTAAAAAACGGTCAGGTCATCGGCAGTAGAGCCCCATATGGCTATCGACACGTTCCAAAATCAGGTAACACTCTTGCTCATTGGGAGATAGACCCGCAGGAAGCCGAGATCGTAAAACTCATTTTCGATTTGTATATCCACAAGGGGATAACTGGAACAGGGATTGCAGATCATCTCAACAGCGAAGGGATTCTTCCAAGACGTGGTATCAAGTGGTGGGGATCAGTGATGTATGACATTCTGAAAAACGAATCTTATCTCGGCACAGCTTACATGTACAAGACCAAGAAAGCTGTGCCTGCGAAGCACCCTCAATTGAAGAAGTACAGCAAGCATAAAAAATCTACCCAAGTGAATAGGACACGTGAAGATTGGATTGGCGTACCTGTACCACAGATCATTGACCAAAAGACATGGGACTCAGCGCAGAAGTTGCTAACAAAAAATGCACATCGAGCCCGCCGAAACAACAATAAAAACAAGTATTTGTTGCGTGGATTGGTTATTTGTGGGGAATGTGGCAGCATGGCTCCGGGTTATGTCAGCAACAAGAAAACCTATTACAGTTGTGCAGCAAAGCGAAATGAGAATATGACCACGAAACCACACGATGATGTCAATTTGGTCTGTATTATTTTTTCTCGACACAAATTACGGAAATCAACAGTAAGCCCAGAGAATAGAGACGGCGCAACAGACCCTGCAAAGCAGCCTGATCAACGGTACCGGTCAGGGTGGTGACCGGCAGGCCAACGTCATCTCTTTCGACCGTGACCGTCATCTCCCCATCTCAATCTGACCTCCTCTCATCGAGCACCCCTGGCACTTTGATTTGACAAATTGCCGAATCGAACTGTCTCATAATCTTTGCTTTGTATGGCCAACTCAAAACCAATATTGCCCTTGTCCGCAATATCTTCATCTTCGATCATACAAATTTCAACCCAATTTATTATTGACTCTACTGAGAAATTGAAAAACAGGCCTCTTGAGCTGGCTCAAGAGGCCTGTTTTTACTCTTCTTTTTTCTCTAGATTCTACTCATCTGCAAAGATAGATGTAAAGGGAGCATCCAGTTGACAGACGGAAATATTGTCATAATGGGCGAAAGCATCACCCTTCCAGAAATCGTGTTCAATGGTGAAATAACCTTCTTCAATATATTGAGGATCGGTCCATTTACCCATTACGCTGCCATCGATCCACATCTGGAATTCGCCCTGGTAGGTAGAGATTTCAAATGTGTGCCACTTGCCATCGCCGATGGTTTTTCTCCAGCTTAGTACCTGGACGAAATTATCAGCGGTGTTCTTTTCTATCCTGCCACCAGAATCAGTGCCGCCGTAAATAAAAGCGTAATATCCATCACTTCTATTGAGGGCTGCATGCCACCTGACGATGTAATGAAGATTACTAAAGCCTTTAGCATCAAAGCGAAGTACAGCATCACCAAAGGCTTCCTTCTCATAGCCAGCTTGATTGCTGTGGGTATTATCTCCCTGCCCCTGTACTTCGAGGATTAGATTACCCTCTAGCTCCGGCTCTGGGATGATAGCCCATCCCGGCACGTTGAGTTCAATGATGCTTGTCAGAGAATTCCAGCCCTGCATGGCTCCATCCTGAATATCCTCGGTGTATAGCAGGCTCTCTTCTGAGCGACAAATTTCTGAGGCTAGTTTGCCATACTCATCGCGTTCCAGCGCATAACTTATCTGGTTATCTCCCTTCTCAATAACAACTTGCTCTTCAGTGGAAAAATAACCCGGTGCGCTAATTTCTAATGTGACATCTGCTCCTGGCAGGTCACTCCATAAGGCAGTGCCGGTCTCATCCGTGACCACCGAAGCTTTGTCAAGATCACCCATCTCCACAACTGTAATGCTTGCCTGGGGAATGGGATTGCCCTCGGCATTATTTAAACTGACATTCAGGTTGTAGCCCGTCTTGGGGCGGGGGATAGGCTCAAAGGGTGCGCTCAGCCCACATACAGAGAAATCATCAAAATAAAAGACAGCATCACCCTCAGGGTAAGGTTCAAGGTTTATGCTGCCGCCTTCCCAGGGCTGCGAATCTGTCCAAGTAGCGCCTTCCTTGCCATCGAGATAAACTGAAACGGTGCCATCGAAGTAGCTGAATTCGAGCAGGTGCCATTGATCCGTGGCGGGTCTGCCGACTGTGCCTAATTCGTAACTATTTAGCCATTGAGATGGTCTGAAAAGACGGGCGATAGGGTGAAC
>CAZCPP010000439.1:0-3454 GCA_964500655.1 uncultured Anaerolineaceae bacterium
TTCCTGTTCATTTTGGGAAGACTTTTGTCCGACCTTTTGTCCGATGCTAAGTAATGTAGCGTTGGATTTCTCTTGTGTTTTCGGTCGCTTTCATGCTAGACTCCTATTGTCTGATGAATTGGGGCGTGGATTTTTGGGCTGAGAGTTGCAAGTACCGATACGGGCTTTGGCATTCTATGCCATCCCAGATTAGAGATCCGCCGGGCAGCCAAATAACGCAACGGGCTTGTTCTTCCAGACAGCGGAAGGCTTCCCATACCTGCTGACGGCCAACCCAGACGCTCCTACCCCAAATGCGTCCCCGGCGACGGTATCACCCTAAGGATACGCATTTGCCACGCCCCATTCAAGTTCATTCTAATAACGCTAGGAGTATTTTCAACCAGTAGCCGGTAACGTTGCTCGCTGTGCCTCAATAATTCTTCCATTTGCTTGCGATTGGTGATATCTCTGAAAGACCCCCACATACGAAGCAATTTGCCGTTTTCAATGACACCGTAGGCACTGTTGAGAAAGTATCGGATTGATCCATCCGGTTGTATTGATCTTCCCTCGCCCTCTTCTATTCTATAGTTATTTTCAATTGTTGCATTAAACAGCTTGTCAACACTCTCTGGAACAGCTGGAAAAAGCTCGTTAAATCTTTTTCCAATTACTTCATCAGGTTTTTCATATCCATATGAGAGTGCACAGGCATCATTACAGTCAACCAGGGTGCACTCATACATTAATTTAACCTGCTCATCATTTGGTAGATCAGTAGGGATGGGATTATCAAATTCAAAGCAAAACATTGAACTTGGTAATATATCAATCAAAAAACGTAGATGGTTTTCCCTTTTGTTGACAGTATCTTCCACCTGCACCGATTTGGTTTCTTGGTGTTCTAACTCAGAGACGCGCCGGCGCAATTCTTCCAATTCTTCAATTAACTGAGATTTCGTTTTCGATTTATCATTCATAGTAGGCTTCCAATACTTACAAACATCAAAATGATCGGGGCTAGCGTAACTTCTTCTAATTTAACTGAAATAGCGGGAACATAAATAGAACAGAATCTTGTTTGATTCATATCACAATTGTACAAAATCTACGATTTAGTTTCATTACATGTTTCTTTCAGTTTTCTCTATAAGGAGTGGATAATTTCGTGAGGTAATCTACAAAACTATATGTCATTCTGAGCCGCATTGCGGCGAAGAATCTCAAAAGTATTGATGAAATTGAGAGATTCTTCGCTCTCTTTGATCGCTCAGGATGACATGATGAGTTTTCAGACCCACTTTTTTAGCCACTCTCCCCTATGAGGGAGCACTCAGATTCTGTAGAATCGCAATCCATGACCGCCAGGGACTCAAGTCCCCGGCTAGTTTACAAAGCCTGCTTTGCAGGCTCTTAGCCGCCTGCGGCGGCTTCGTATGAGTAGCCCAGACGTTTACGTCCAGGCGGGCAGGCTGATACGAATCTACAACATTTGAGTGCTCCCCCCCTATGCTTATGGATCAACAAATGTGAATCTGTGACGTATAATAGGCGCTTATGAAAATTAACACAGGTTCATTTTGGGCGGGAATCCGGGCTGAACTTCCGCTTTTGATAGGCGTGGTGCCTTTTGGATTGATCTATGGCGTGCTCGCGCTCAAGGCTGGTCTTTCACCTGCTCCTGCGCAACTGATGTCATCTATCGTATTTGCTGGTTCTGCTCAATTTATCACCGCACAACTTATCCGTGATGCTGTACCGGGAATGATTATTGTATTGACAATTGCGGTGGTCAACTTGCGGCATATGCTGTACAGCGCATCGGTAGCGCCTTACCTGCGCTCCTTGCCAATGCGATGGAAAGTGTTGCTTTCTTATTTTCTAACCGATGAAGCCTATGCAGTGATAATTCTCAACTATGAACAGGAAGGTGATCAGCCCTCTAGTCACTGGTTCTTTCTAGGAGCTGGGTTGACCTTATGGACTTCCTGGCAGTTGAGTACCGCAGTGGGGATCCTGCTTGGAAAAACGTTACCAGAATCCTGGCCGTTGGACTTTGCCCTTCCGATCACTTTAATCGCATTGATTATGCCTGGGTTGAAAGATCGTCCTGCCATTGCGGCCTCTCTTTCAGCGGGCGTGGTGGCATTGTTGGCTTATGGCCTGCCATATAAACTTGGGTTGATGCTGGCAGGTTTGCTGGGTATCCTGGTGGGTACTTTGCTGGAGGCACGGAAATCCCCAAGGGGGACTCTGTGAACATATGGTTGGTTTTCTTACTGGGTGGCTTGTTGACGTTCGGGATGCGATTCATTTTCGTTTACTTGCTGGGCAGGTTCGAGATCCCGGAAACGATGCGTAGAGCTTTGCGATTTGTGCCTCCAGCGGTATTATCCGCTATCGTCGTGCCAGAATTAATAATCAAGTCCGGTCAGATTGATCTTACCCTGACGAATTTTCGATTATTGGCTGGGCTTGTAGCAATGCTAGTGGCGTGGAAAACCAAAAACACGTTATTAACCATCCTGGCTGGGATGCTGGCATTGTTATCCCTGGAGTATATTTTTACATTTCTATCGGTATAAAATCAGATATCGGGGATATAAAAAGCAACCCATGACAAATATCGTCAGTATGGGTTACCAAAGAAATTGAACATCCACGAAAGCAGTGAAATGAATTTGGGGGAATTAAATAATAATTACATTGATTCCATCTTCATCGTTTTGAATGCTGTTGTTCATCGCTTGCACAGCACTCTCGATAAAGGAATCTATCTCAGCGTAGGCGTTGATAGTTTGGGTGGAGGCAATACCGGCATTGAGCTTTACTTCAAGAGTAGCTCCATTTGTGAGGCGAATTTCGCTTGATTTCACACCGGCCAGGATGCGAATAACAATCTTCTCAGCATCAGTACTGACAATACCTGGCAGCGTAAGCGTGAATTGGTCCCCTCCCCAACGCCCAATACAATCATATGGTCGACTTTTTTCGCGAATTATCTGGGCCACAATTTTCAACACTTCATCGCCAACACTATGGCCATGCTCTTCATTAATATTTTTGAAATTTTCAATATCCAACGAGATGATACTGACACCTTCAGATGTACGTCTTGCGCGTTCAATTTCACCCTGAGCTACCTTGTAAAATGCTTGACGGTTCATCAGGCCGGTCAGGGGATCGTACATGGCCAGATTCTCCAATTGATCATGGGCCTGAGCGAGTGTATCCCCCATCGATAGAATACGTACACCAACAGAAACTCGCGCTTTTAGTTCCTGTGGGATGATGGGTCTGTTCAAATAATCATCTGTCTCTGAGACTAGGTTGGAGCTGAAACTTGTGTTTGGGCTCTTTGTGACGAGCAACAGGACGTAGGTATGCCCGTTTAAATTTGGTGTGCTGCGGACCTTATTAATAACTGTAGTTACGCATTTTCGATTGAAAGCGATTAAGATAGGTGTATGGA
>CAZCPP010000440.1:0-3452 GCA_964500655.1 uncultured Anaerolineaceae bacterium
ATCTTCTCAACCTGATCAAACATCAGGCTTCATTCATTTGTCTAAATGTGAGTAGTATTACCAAAGCAAATTTTACTTTGGTGGCAAAACATAAACCTGCCTTGGATTATCATCCACGCAACTTATATGCGCTCATTGATCTGAAATATGTTTAAAATGCAGAAAAAACTAACCACACTTACCAGTATCCTGACAAACCTGATCCACACAATATTTCGCTGGCCCGGCAGTATTGATATTATGGTCTTCGTGACTACATTTGGACTATACCTCAAAACGCTTTCACCCTCTGTTTACACCTTTGATAGCGCTGAATTGACCACTGGGGTTTATACACTCGGTATCGTCCATAACACCGGATATCCCCTGTACCTTATGTTGGCAAAATTGTTCACTTTGATCATCCCCTTTGGGGATATCGCCTATCGCGTCAATATGTTCTCAGCCTTATGTGCTTCTCTCTGCCTGGTGATCACCCGAAGGGTAGCGCTCATTATCTCTGGTTCGTCCAGCGCGTCTATCCTGGCAACTGCAATGCTGGGGGTTTCGTACCCATTATGGTCAGTATCCGTTGTGGCAGAGGTGTACACCCTGCATATATTATTCCTGAGTGCTATCTTGTGGCTGGCCACCCGTTGGCGTGCAGGGGCAGGGGATAAATATTTGATCGCGCTCGGCCTTACGCTGGGCCTGAGTTTCGGCAATCATATGGCTACCATTTTAAATATACCTGGCATCGCTTTTTTTATATGGGATACACTAAAACATGGCAAGGCCACTATTACGCGTCCACGTACCTGGATCATCACAGGTGCAGCCTTTCTGATAGGACTCTTAACTTATCTCTACCTGCCCGTGCGTTATTTCGCTGACCCTACTTTCAACTTCGCCAAGGGGGTGGGGTTGGATCTAAGTACTGTCGGTGGTGTGCTGGCCTTTATGCGTGGAGCAACCCTTGAGAAAGTATTTTTTGGTTATGCATTGCTTGAAATTCCGGAGCAAATCCTGATTTTTTTCGCGCTGATATGGGAGACTTTCCTCGGAATCGGCTTGATCCTGGCCCTGATCGGAATAAAGGAATTGTGGATTCGGGATCGCTCAACAACTATTTTCCTTGGTATCATCTTCGTCTCTGTTGCTGTATTCTACATTAACTACCGCGTCTTTGATAAGAACACCATGTTTCTGCCTGTATTTCTGGTTCTCAGTATGTGGATTTCGGCCGGTATCCGGGGGATCCTCGATCGTGTAACTGCTGATAAGCTCAAACTAGCTGTAGGGTGGGGTAGTGTGGGATTAATTATTTTAATGGTCATCCTGAATTTTCCCCGCGTTGACTTGAGTGACAACTGGATCACCCGCAATTTTGCGGAAGATGTTTTTCGGGAAGTTCCACCCGAATCCCTGATTATTGGCCATTGGGTTGATCTTACGCCCCTGGCCTATCTACGGGAGGTAGAAGGGCAACGCCCGGATGTGATCCTATTCGATTATAGTGTTTATTCCTTACGTCGTGAGGTGGAGTTGCATGCTGACGGTTTTTCAATGGTAGCAACCTGGTATATCACAAAGAATGAGATATACCAGGTTGTTGAAGATCACTTAGCTCGCGGTCAACATGCTTTTTCCCTCGGAGAAAATCCGATGTTTGAGGCAGCCTTTGACCAAGAGCCATTTTCAGATTGGCTTTATGCCATCACGCCAGCCAAAGGCTACGATCGCTTACGTCCTCCGTAAAAGATCCAACCTGCCAATCCCAGGGTAGAGAGTGTCAAAACCCCAGATATCGGTGCAATAGGTGTTTGCGGTTGCTCTTCAGCCAGCGCTTTAGCCAGAGGGCTTGAATCTGGTAATGATCCATAAGTAGTTTCGCAATCTAAAAAACCAGGGGTAAAACTATCACATTCTTCCCCGGCGCCTGGGAAGCCCGCACATATACCCGGTGGAAAGAACCAATATGTCCCAGCCGCGCAAGTAACGCCCAACCCAACTGAAATGGTATCGACGCTGCAACATTCTTTCTCGGGATCGAAGACATAGCCGGGCAGGCACTCCCCAGGACGGCCTATTCTGGCAACGCACCTGTCACCCTCAAGGGCAAAGTCTGGCGGGCATGCGGGATGGGAAGTAATATTCAATGTGCATTCCGCACAGGCGTGCAGGGTCGTGTGTGAAGTGCACTTATACACATGCCCACCTTCATCAGAACAGGAGCCCGGATTGACCGAACTCAATGGGGTTGCGGGCGAGATGGCGCTAATGGTGACATTGGTTTGGGCCTGATTAACAGGGACGCAAAATTTTCCCTCGACCCACTTTATTGTCGGGCAAGAAACCGATCCTGAGTTCGGGATTGGTATTCCAAGCTCAAAGTCAAAACCATAGGTCGTAACCCACTCACAGTAAGGCGCAAAACGCAGCGGATCTTCCGGCACGCAACGGAAACCCAGATCATCACGTACTTCACCGGGTTTGGCGTGGAATCTTCGGGAGACTGGGGTTTCGAAGAATGGAGAACGAAATCCAGTCGAGCGCACAACTTTCCGCTCGCCAAATTCCGGCCCAAGCGGGTTTTCAAATGGTGACTGATCATAGTAGGTTTTGCTGTACCAATCGGCCACCCATTCATGGACATTCCCGGATCCATCTAAAGCTCCGTAGGGACTCTCGGAAGGGACATAGGTGGTCACATCGGTGGTTTCATTGACACAATTTGCAGCGTTGAGCAGGTCGCAATTTGGGGCGGCGTATCCCCAGGAATAGGTAGCGCCCTCTGTTCCACGAATAGCCTTTTCTAATTGTGCTTCGGTGGGGTACCATGCATCCACATAGGCACAGTATGCTTCTCCTTGATCCCAATTGACACCCGTGGCAGGATCATTGTTCTTTTCTGCCTTACCATAACCTTTGTTCACGCTCAGGTCCGGCGGTGAACACTTTCCGGCTGCTACACATCCCTCATATTGTATATTGGTGACCGCTGCGCGGTAGATCCAGAAATCATCCAGATACTTAACTTGCTTCGGATTGTCTTCCCTGTCACCCCCCATAATGAATTCCCCAGCCGGGACGGCAATCAAGATGCTGCCATCCACATAAAGAAATGTAGAACCGACCTCCATCGGCGGCCCGGTCAAATTGACGGGTTCCAATGGCGGAGGTGGTTCAGTAGGTGGTTTTGTAGGCTCTGGGGGCGGTTTGATAGGCGGCTCATCCACTACCGCGGGCACAGGTGTATCCGTAGGCGTACACCCCGGAAAGGACCAGGCTGATAGGAAAATCACAAATATCACGCCTATTATTATGTATCCGATACGTATTCTCTTCATAGCTTTCTCTCCTCCAATCATAAGAAAAACCTTGCGTTTTTGTAAGGTATTCACATTATAGACCAATTTTTTCTAAATTCCAATCCCCTAAGGGATTGACCCCCAAAGGTACTAGCTACTATG
>CAZCPP010000441.1:0-3449 GCA_964500655.1 uncultured Anaerolineaceae bacterium
TAATCGCCAGCGTGCCCTCGTAGCTCAATGGATAGAGTACCTGACTTCGAATCAGAGGCATTTCTGTCTATTGTGTCCACAGGGTGAAAACACATCCATTATGCCCAGATATGGGGGGGCAAACCGTCTATTTTGTCCACCCTGTCCAACAATTCCATCTCGGTTGCACCACGGTTGCACCAAACCGGAAGGGCGATCCAGCACCTAGCCTGACAATAAATAGCTTTAATCAATAACACCTCGCACGGGGTGTTATTGATTCTTGTTGACATAGTGGTTAGTTCTCACCCCCCGATACCCCATACGGGGCACGCATCGGGGCAATGTTTTGAGCGATTGAGTCTTGAGGACTAACATAGAAAAAACCGCTCAACTTTGAATGTTGGCGGTTTCTTATTTCTTAGTAGCGGGGGCAGGATTCGAACCATTACTTACTGTTCCAGAGAGAGGTGCCAGTTTGTCCATAGTATCTACAGAGTGATATAACGTCTACACGGTACTAGATAAATCGGGGAAATTGTCTACTGTGTCTATTGTGTCTACACAGTGACACCCCATTTGCACCACAATTGCACCAGAAACAGGAAAGGCGACTCTGATATTCTTACAATCTAAGGATAATTCTGTTCAATGAAATTGAGAGGGAAGCGGACCTGTTCCGAACCACTTTTTACCCTAATTTTAGGTGGAAATATGGTACGAAAATGTTACTTTCACAGGAATCTAATTTAAATCTTGTACATCGTCAAGTAACGGCGTCAAGTAACGGCGGTGTTACCTACCGATTCAACCTTGCTGTAGCGCTACACCTGGCTCTAGGCGGGCTGCAAATCTCGCCGGATAGAGTGCAGCCAGTAATACAATGACCAGCATTGCCAGGGAAAGACCAAAGAATTCCGCGGGGGCAAACTTAGCGTACATCTCACTGCGCAGAGCCATCCCCTGTGCCATACTAGCGACTTCATCGCCAAGGGGGTAACCGTTGATTGAAAGATACCACACGGCCAGCGAACCCAGAGCAATGCCTCCGATAACTCCTAGCAACGCCAAGGTGCCAGCTTCCAGCAGGATCATGGTCATTATCTGGCGTCCCTTCATCCCCAGCGCAGCCAAGATGCCCAGCTCACGTGTACGCTCGAAAACACTCATCAGCAACGTGTTAGCGATGAGTACCGCTACCACTAGGATCACAATACCATAAATTAGAATATAAAAAGCCATGCCCTGTTCTATGGCCTGCAGAATCAACGCATTCATATCTTCCCAGGTCACTACGCTACGGCCCGGACCTCGCAACGCAGCCGCTACCGGGTAGGCCGTTTCAGCATCTTCGGTCAGCAGGATCATCGCGCTGATACGGTCGCCGACGCCTGTAATCGCTTGCGCCTTTGACAGAGGCATGTAGACAGTACCCTGATCATAGATCACCACCCCGGTGGCGAACACACCGCGAACGGTGAATATATCTTCGTCAGTCCCGCCATCGGAGGTGCCCACCAGCAGGCTGATCTTCGAACCTGCACCAATACCCACTTCTTCAGCCAGATTTTTCCCAATCAATACACCGTTACGGTCATCCGTCGCCAAGTATTCACCCGCCACTATACTCTGGCGGATCGGGTCGTGAAAGCTCGATTTTGGGTCGATGCCGGTTATTCTTACACCGATCGTCTCGTCAGCAGTGTTCATGAAACCGCTAGCCCACAGCGCTGGCGCAACCGCTTCCACACCCTCGATTTCGACTGCGCTGGCTAACAGTTCGTCACTGTACCCCAGCAGATCCACCCATTCCAAAGACGGCCTTTCCACTTCGTAGCTTTCGGTCCGTACCTGCACGTGGCCGCTGTTGAGCAGGATACTGTCGGAGATTGAGCTATCAAGCATCCCCGCAATAAAACCGCTCATCATGATCAACAAGGCCAGGCCAAGCGCTACAGCCAACATGGTCAGCCCGGAACGACGCCGGTTGCGCCCCAGATCTCGATAAGCTAGGAGCCATAATTTGAAAAAGGTTATATTCTTGAATGCCATAATGCCTTCTCCCTTTATACGTGATGTAGCGCATCGGCAGGCTCTTTGCGCGCGGCCTGACGTGCCGGGATCAGGGATGCCAGTGCAGCCATCACTATAATGGTGAATCCCTGTCGCAGGATACCCACCGGGTTGACGGTGGCATAAAAAGCATCGCCCATCAACGCATAAACTTCGCCTGCACTCGAAAAGGACGAGATATCATACCCACCTGCAGCATTGAAAGCCAGCATCGTCAGCCATCCCAGGGTACACCCTCCCACCGCGCCCATCACCCCAATCAGGGTGCCCTCCAGCAGGAACAGACCCATGACCTGGCGTCCTTTCATCCCTAATGCGGCCAACACACCCATCTCGCGCGTGCGTTCAAAAACAGCCATCATCATCAGGTTCAGGATGCCGATACAGGCGATCATAACCACAATGAGACCGAAGATGTTCATCATCTGTTGCTCTACTTCTACTGCCTGACGAAATTCCGGATTGAGTGTCAACCATGAATCGACTTCATAGCCCCCCAGGTTGGATTGTAGTTCGCCGATCACCTGGTCTTCCATTCCCAAGGTATGCAATGAGAGGGTCACCTCAGTGGCCTGATCACGCAAATTGAATAAACTTCCCGCTTCAGTCAAGCTGATAAAGATCATGCCTTTCTCGGCATCCTTAAGACCCAGGTCAAAAATACCGACGATGGTCATCGTGCGCTGGCGCATGGATTCGTTCTTGCGCTTGCCAGCCAGCGTAATGCGGTCACCGACGTCTACATCCAGCTCGGCGGCCAGACTTTTGCCAATCAAGATCATATCTTGGTCATCATCCTGCAAGAAACGTCCCGCGATGATATTTTCGGCAATTAGGCTGATCGGCGCTTCGACTGAGGGTTGGATGCCGGTGATCGTTACCGGGTAGATTTCACCGCGCTCGTTAATCATGCCGCCTGTTTTGATACGCTTGTATGCCAGTAGCACCTCGGGATGTGCCTCAGCGATTTGCACCACCTGGTCGGCGTCCTTCACCGGCAGTAGTGGCAGCCGGTTGGATTTTTCGCGGAAGCCGATGGTATGGATCTGGAGGTTGCCACCGTACAAGCGAACTGTATTACCATAAATAGCCTGATCGACGCCCCCGTATAAGCCGTCCATAAAGACAAGCAGAATCAATCCCAGTACAATGGCGATTGTAGCAATTGCGGTGCGGCGCCAGTTACGCCACACATTGCGCCAGGCCAGTTTAATTATTTTGATCATCAATCACCTTCAACATTCATAACGATGCGGAAGCTAATATCGGATAAATTTATATTGCCCAATAGGCAAAGCAAATTACATACAATCATTATATGCGAAATAATACACTTAGGACTAATATCTGGACTTTGCCCTTTTTAGGGATTGATGGGATGGCATGAACCACCTGTG
>CAZCPP010000442.1:0-3447 GCA_964500655.1 uncultured Anaerolineaceae bacterium
AAGTCAGTTTACCCAAGTTTACACCTTTCAACACTATTGAGGGAGACTACCGAAAATTATATTTCAACAAAAAGCGATCTGCATACGCACATATTAAGCCCAATGGAAAACTCCGGCTTCCTAATGGGTTTGAAGGTTCTATCCATCAAGTTGGAACAGAACTAATGAAAGGAAGTCCATGTAACGGCTGGATACATTGGTATTTTCTTTCTAAAGACAAAAAAATGTATGCTATTGATGAATTGCGAGAAAAATATAGAAAAGATTTTTTGAACCAAGAGGAAAGAACATAGGGTATTTCAAATTGAATCGAAATCTGCTAGGCTCAGGGTCAAGTCCTTGCAAAGTAATGTCACCTCAAGAAGACATCCGGGGAGTTTGCCAGATGTCTGCTTTGTTTAGCTAACAAACCTACAATCACCGTCCACATCTACTCGCGGTAGGTGTGGGTGGTGTTTCCCCTCACCCTAGCCTTCTACCCTAACGGGCACACGTCCCAAAGGGAGTCCCACAGGGGTGCTTTGGCAAGGGGACTCAGTAGCCGGAGCTTTGACACGTACCCTTCAGGGTAACCCCCGGTGGTGATGGCTGTTTCTGCTAAAACAACCTTCATGACTTTAGAATCAAATTTATTATGATGGAGAACACACAATATGGGAAATGATTTTGTCATCATCAGTGCATATTTGAATCTGTTCGCCGGAATTGCATTGCTGGTCTACTGGTATGCATTCGCACTCTTCATGCCGTACGGAGAATTATCAACAACCCTTGCGATCCTCGTGAAAAACCATCATTGGGTTTGGATCAACATGCTGGGTGCCCTTGGTGCTTTGACAGGTCTTTTGGGGCAGGCAGGTATATATGTGATTCAGAAGACCAACGCGAATTGGGTTGGGAGCCTTGGGTTTTACATCGCAGTCACCGGGACGACTTTATTAATCGGAACGATGTTATGGGAAACTGTATTGTGGCCTATCTTAGTAAAGCATGACGAATCATTGCTTGATTTTCAAGGTCCAATTTATACAAGCAAGACCTTTCTCCCATTCTTCATCGTCGCCGGATTGATTTATAGTCTTGGGTATGTTTTGGTAGGGATCGGGATTGTACAGGCGGATATTTTGCCCAGAGTAGCTGGCATTTTACTCGCCGTCGGAGCGCCCACCTTTGGGTTAGGTGCGATGTTTGGAAAATATCAAGTTTATCCGAGATCAATCGGCGTTACATTGATGAGTGTTGCATTGATTTGGATTGGTCTTGGAATGTTATCGTAGGAAACAAAATAACTATTCTCTGGTTCAAATCGTAGTTGAAGAGACAAAAACGACAAATAATAAAACTTGATAAGAGAGTAGTGATAGAAAACGACTCTCTTCCTTCTGTGTACTAATCTCTAATTAAAGCAATTCTTCAATAACCGTCCGCATCTGCTCACGGTAAGTCTGGATGGCTTCCTGACCTGTATCAGTCAATCTGATGAGCGTGCGCGGCACCTTCTCCACGAATTCTTTTGTAATACTCACATAACCCGCCTCTTCCAGCGTATTCAGGTGCGACGACAGGTTACCACGCGTTAACCCGACCTGGTTCATCAGAAAGATGAAGTCTGCGCTATCTACTGCTGCCAGATAGGCCAGGATCATCAGTCGCGCCGGTGAATGCACCACCCTGTCCAGGTTCGCTATGGTTCCCAGGCCTTTATCCGCTGGCATCTTCGCTCTCCTCGCTGAGCGGATTGTTCTTCAGAAAGTTGACCAATAGTATAGCTCCAAAGGTCAGCATGATCAGACCAGCAGTTAGGATCGGGATATAAGTTTCAATATTCAACAACGCGCCCAGCGTGGGCAGTCCTACCGCCAGCAAGGCGTACAGGTAGAAGCGTTTCAAGCCTAGAAAAATGGCGGCTACCATTGCAGGTAAGGCGAACAACATCGTACTCAACGGTACCATGTGGAAACGGCGAATCAAGACCTGCATTTCAGGGGAAGCAGGATCTCTGCTAACAAAGATGTTGAGCACAAAAAATAGAAATACTACCAGTACGCCGATTCCCACCGAGATTGATCCTTGCACCAGGGACTTCTTCTCAGGATTAAAGCGCACATATCCAAAGCGTGGAACCGTGATGCGCTGCTTCAAAAAGACATACAACATCATCACCAACCAGCCGGCCATCAAAAAGATGATGTTATCGGTTAACATGAAGGTGCCAAATCCGAGCACAACGGAACCGGCTACCAGATCAAGTATCCCATCCTGGTGATAGGCCAGATAGACCTTGCGTTTAAGGGCACCGAAGTCGTTTGTTTGCATCTCTTTCTCCTATATAGTTTGAATTTAGTATTAGTTTGTTTTTCAAACTAGTCTGAAGTTATTATATATACATCCGAGAAAATGTCAAGTTTTTACTGTGTCATTGCGAGTAGGCCGTAGGCCGACGCGGCAATCTCCTAAATGTAGGTTTTTTCCTATTTGCCAGGAGATTGCTTCGGGCTATCGCCCTCGCAATGACAATTGCCCATACTGCAATTTGCGATAAAATATACCTATGCTGCTCACCATCGACATCGGCAATACCAACCTGACCCTTGGCCTGTACGAAGGCGAAGAGCGCGGACCAAACTGGCGCCTGGCGACCGATCACGCGCGCATGCCGGATGAATATGGCCTGCAATTTCTAGGCCTGCTCGAACACGCCAACTGCAGAGAAGATTGCCTGACGGGTATCGTGCTAGCCTCCGTCGTGCCGCAACTGACGGCGCGCGTTGTTCAGGCTTGCCAGGAATATCTCAAGATCGAGCCGCTGGTGGTCGATACCGGTGTTAAGACCGGCGTGCGTATCCTTTACGAAGACCCCAAAGCTGTGGGCGCCGACCGCGTAGCAGACGCGGTTGCAGTGATGAAGTTGTATGGCGGCCCGGCATGTGTGATCGACTTCGGTACCGCCACCACTTTCAACGCCGTTACCAAAGAGGGCGACTATCTGGGTGGCGCGATCACCGCCGGGGTCAATCTGGCTGCAGAAGCATTATATACGCGGGCTGCCAAACTACCACGCATGGACTTGCAGCGCCCGCCCTCCGTCATTGGGCGCAACACCGTCCACGCCATGCAATCGGGGCTGTTGTTCGGGTACGTCAGCATGGTCGAGGGCATGGTAGGGCGATTCCGGTCTGAGCTGGGAAGCGATATGAAAGTCATCGCTACGGGTGGGCTGTCAGAAGTGGTTGCGGTGGAGACCGAAATCGTCGATGTCATCGCTCCCTGGCTTACGCTTGACGGACTGCGCATCATCTGGGAACTTAATCAATAAACCTTTGTGCGAGATATTAAAGTGCCCCTAAGGAGCATCTCGCGTCTCATCACGGAAATCAACAATGAAACAACAAATTTTAGGCTCTCTGGTAGTTAGCAAGGTCGCCCCCATATCTGGGGGGTAGTACA
>CAZCPP010000443.1:0-3442 GCA_964500655.1 uncultured Anaerolineaceae bacterium
GGGTCTAGCACCCTTTTTGCAGTAGAGTCTATAGTGCAATCCATTAACTCTCGAAAGAAATTGCTTCTTACACGTAGCTGTTTGTGCATCCTACCTTCCAACTTTAAGCCGACATCTTTTTTCTTGGTGTGTGATAATTTAGTTCTTATTGGTGGCAATCCATCAAATTGTATTACAAACCATTTATGGTCAGCATTTGAAGGCGTCATCCCAAGTTTTGTTAGCAACATATCCTTAATCTCTCGTGGCTTGTAAGGCATAAAAACCCCTTAGAGATTTTGGCTGGATAAATTTCTGCAAATAAGAGTACTGCTTGTTATCAAATGGGTTAGTATCAGCACCATCTTGTAATATCCAATAAAATTCAATCAGTGAGGCAACATAATCATTTAAGGCTTCAAGCGCATCTTTACCATATCCATACACCAAAAATATATCGTCACTTACGACAATAGTTCCATCATCATCTGTTTCAATATTTATTGGTAATGGTCGATAAACGATTAACTCAGAATGAGCTTCACCAACAAGCAACGCCTGAAATACCGATTGCTGTTTTATCGGCAACAGTTTCTTTCTTTTTGCTGGAGAAGGATTGAGATCAAAAACCAAAGAGTCAGCATGTGTTAAAGGGGTACTCATTAGTCTACATCCTCAATATCTTCTAGTAGCTTGTCATAGTTTTTCTGTAACGCCTCAATAAATGACGGAAGTTTATTATGTGCCACAATGATTTGTGCAACACAGTTTGCTTGTGCTGACTTTACACCTTCTAACTTCTCTGCAATAAGTTCAGGATCACCCAGTAAAATTGGTGGCTTCATCTCAAAGAATGAAATGAGAAATTCATTTTCTAATCTTTGAACAACCATGTTAGTGGCATATTTCGCAATAATTGCTTCTGATACACTCCACTCAATTGGAAGTGCTACTTCCTTTTCTTTTTCAGGCTTTTTCTTTGCCATGCTTACCCTTTTCTTCTTCCTTCGCCATCAGCTTCGTATCCAACAATGCCTTCACTACATTTTCTGCTCATTTTTATTATACACCCTATGTTATAAAACATAACCTACAGTTCAATTAGGTATTAGTCACCGCTCAACGGTACAAAATCGCTAGCAGTATTATCCAAATCAAGAGATAGATCAAGATACTTTTGTGTTGTGGCTACACTGGCATGTCCCAACAACTCTTTTATTTGAGTAATTGGTACACCTGCATCATATCCTAAATGGGCGTAAGTTCTGCGTAGATCATGGGGGGATAGTTCAGGCACATCGATCATCTTCCCATACTTGCGGACAAGTTGAAATACGGCCACGGCTGACATACTTTTGCCTAACTCTTTTTTCATGCCCAGGGACCGTGCTACTAAACCACCACCGACCTGATCGCCCCATTCTCTCAGACGTTCAGCCAGTAAGCTACTAATGGGGATAACCCTATCCTTTGCGCCTTTGCCTTTGACTTCCAAAACGTCTCGTATTTTCCCGGCCTTCATGGGTTGCTGTTTCAATGCACCAAAAGTCAAATTAACCAGTTCTTCTCTACGCAAGCCAGCGCCCAATAAAAGACCTATCACTATCCAGTCGCGTTTTCCTTCCAGATCATCACCACACTTGGATGTTATCTCTCTAACCTGGGCAGGGGATAGCCAGGTGTGTGCTTTTGTGCCTTTGGGCGCTTTTACCCTGACAGTCTCGCGCATTGCTTCCAGACGCATTACAGCCGCTTGGGCTGCTGGCAAGTTCTCAGGGGTTGCGCCTGCCTTGATAGCCTGCTCATAGTCGGCTGTCATCAGCCGTAAAGCCGACTTGAGAAACGCGCGCCTGCTTGACTTCAAACCAGCCGCGTATTCGATCAACGCGTCACGGTCAAACGGGCTTATCCTGGCCTGTGCCATCGCTTCAACTTCGCGCGTATACTTGGCCTTTGTGCTGTCTGCAAGATCAGCACGTTCTATGGCTGTGGTGTCAATTTCTTGAGTTGTGGTTAGGGCTGTTGTAGTCATGGTCACTTATCCTTATACTTACGTAAAGAGATATATACGTAAGTATTATATCATCAAGAAATTGATATTGCAAGCCCTATTTTCGCACTAAGGGGCAACCGATACGTCTAGCTTAACTCGCCCTTTCTAAGCAGGCAAAAGATTGTTGGATGTTGACAAGGGGTGTTGGCGGGCGTAAAGTATTATTGGTGAGGTAACACATGAAAACATGCCCGTTTTGTACCGAAGATATTCAAGACACCGTTATTTTGTTGGCTAGTTCGTTAAGATGCCAAAAAGCACAACAACTATGATAAATATTACGACAATCAACAATGCTCTTTGTTCACTGGTCAACTTGTACCAAAACCGTAAGGGACTTTCAGAAAGTTCGGCAATTCTCTTTTCATTGGCGGCTATTTTCGCCTCTTTTTCCTGCCGGTTTTTTTCTGCGGCTACATATTTTTGTTTTTGCCACGTCTGTGCATCTGTGTCTGTGACGATCTGTGTCTCTGTCCCTCGAGCCACGTAACCCAGCAGAAGAATTAATAAACCAGGAATTACGTAGAAGAGCAACCCCACAAAGCCAAATATAACAACTAGGATATTCACGTCTTTCCGCTTCGTTGCAATAAACTGCTGGTCGGTCATACTGCCGATTGTCCAACCTGTTTCAATAAAGTGATTAGCGTACCGCTGTAATGCGCTCACATTTGCTTCGTTCATGTTGTCTCCCTTCTTAGATGCTCAACTCGTTAGTTTTTTCTTGTATATATAATACATCAAAACAACTAAAAGCAACAACGGTTAGGCTAGCGTTTCCAAAACGTTTTGGCTTCAGTCACCACTCAGCGGCACAAAGCCACTCGCGCCTATGATCTTTGCAAGACCTTGCACGGATCTCCTGTTCCCCGCCTGTTAAACAGGCTTTACTTAACGGTTACGTGTCAACTGCCTATGTGTCAATTTGCCCCGCCTGTTATCTATTGTTAAACAATAAGCCCCAGCGGTTAGGCTGGGTTTATTTGGACTGTTCAGGAGTTCTTTTATGTGAGAAATGTTAGTAATTGCTAGCATTTTCAACCTTTTTTTAGGAAATATAATTCCCATTGCATGTTCACGGCGGAATTCAGACATGCGCTACCGACGTTCAGCTTTGCTTCATCGCATCCTACTCAAATGCGTTTTTTATATCCTGATAGCTTTCAGCCTTTGACAGCTTCATGCGTATTGGGGCAGCTATTTCTTCCCGTAGGTGTTTACACTCCCACTCTACGGCACTTCTACCTTTAGGGAACCACACCTTTGCACGTTGCTCCCACAATGCCAATTCCTTTTGTTCTTCAGTGGATAACGAACTTAACTTGCCACCAAATGGTTTCTTTTCTTCTTCCTCCACTATTGACGTTTACCAAAGTTGGTTAACTTTCAAGCCTGCGTATCGAAAGAAGC
>CAZCPP010000444.1:0-3436 GCA_964500655.1 uncultured Anaerolineaceae bacterium
TTCATCCAGGACGCAGGTTATAAAGTTTAATCCTTTATGCAAATGTCAGTAAGTTTATCTTTTTAGCGATTCGAACATGAAGTTATATGAACGTCAAACCAAATGTACTCCGCTGATAGAGCAGTCTCCAAATTAAAAAAACACACCTTACCTCTTGGGTAAGGTGCGCTCTGTTTTCAATACCACTAATTTGAATACTACTTATAAAAATCCTTAATGAATCAGTTCGATTGAAGGAGGCGTGGTAGCATCCCAATTCTGGGCATCGTTGTAGTTAATGCTTATATCCGAAGTACCACTTAGTTCAACAGTATAACCGATGACCTGGCTGTTGAAACCACCGGCGCCTCCCGTTCCCGCGATATCGATATCCGACGCGGGAGCCAAAATCGTACCTGCAAAGGCCGAATCGGAATTACCGTTGATTGAGATTCCGCTCGAGTTGGTGATTGGGAAAGAGATCAATAATCCCGTGTAGGGGCCAGTCTCTGGTGCGTCCAACTTGATTTCCGCGCCACCGTTCCAGGTAATCCCGCCAGTTTCCATTGAAATTACCACGTCATGGCCAACCAGTACATCGCTAGCATTCATCTTGAAGTCGCCATCTACACAATAGGCGCCCGATTCAAGAGTTGTCACTCCGGCCGGTGGGAAAGTGCCAGAATAGTTGCCGGGGCTCATTGTGTCTCCAGCTACCGTGGCAGCCCCCGAGCATGCAATGTTCGGAAGTACTATATCGTTAGGCGGATAAGCAATAGCCTCTGCGCCTGTCTCGATTGAAGGCACGTTCAGTGCACCCTCCTTATACGTGATGCCACCTACAGCGGTGAGCGAGGGCGCCGTTAAAGTTCCGCCGGCTGAGTTGTTAAAGAATGCCGCATCGGCACAATCCGAGTTGACAAATAAACCCCCGCCAGTGATCGTTGCATTAGCACTTCCTTGAAATTTGATAGCTTTACAATCGCTAGGAGCCAGCCCAACCATTGCATTTCCGAAACCAATTTCTGTATTCACCGATGGGATCACGCGTGCAACCGCCTGTACTGTATTGCTCATTTGCTCAATACCAACAATTCTGCCCAGTAGGGTCTCAATATTCGATGTAATGATGATTTGCACATATTCCGTATCGCCACTATATAGCCCATTTATTGGGGGATTATGTATCGTGACAGTATTGGTAGTGCCATCATTATCATAACCATTGCTGGCAGCTCGATCCATACCCATGGTTGCCCAGTCTACATTGTTACGCACGTTTGCTAGGGCTGCAGCCAGGGCGGCTGTATCGGCTGCGTTTTGTGCCTGTCGTCGATCAGTAAAAGCTCTGCTACCATCGATCGCCAAACCAGCTATGCCAATCAAACCAAACATCGCGAAAACGATGATGACCAGCACCTGACCGCGTTCAGGTGAATAGTTTCCTTTCATAATTTATTCCTTTCCTTATAGACCTACTCAGCAAGCTGGCTGCAAAATCGTATCCGTTACGCTTGCATTCAGGGTGATTTGTTGAGAGCCAATAATTGCACCGATGAAAGGCATGGAGATCGGGTAATCATAGATCACATCCACTTCTACAACCCCACCTTCACAGGTTGATCCGGGCAGGTTAACCACTACGCCCACCGCGGTCTCATTCGTTAGATCAACAGGTGTTGTGGATGCACCGCGCACTCGGGAGATAATCCCGGCTGTATCCGTGGGATTGATCGAACCATACAGCGCACCTTCCTGGGCCGCATCTTGCATGGCAGAGAAGGAGAAGTATGCGATCGAAAAGTCGACCGCGCCCGCCAGTAGGAGCAGGATGACGGTCAGGCTCATTGCCAGTTCAACCAGGCTTTGCCCGCGCTCGCTCCGCGCAGAATTGGGTTTGGTGTTTTGAGTGTTTTTCATTTTTTACCTCCGTTATTTTGACGTATCCAAAATTGGACATCCGTTTTCAGCAAAACTAATTAAGATAAGTTCTGAACCATTGATTTGTAAATTGTCATTGAAGATTAAATCAACTTTTCTACTCATCCAAGGATCGATGGGAGTGTTACTTACGAAACTGGAAACTGACACCGGGGACCCTGATACTGAGCCATCCCAAATCATGGTGCCACCACTATTTATCTTATCCATTCCCTGTCCAACGGGGGAAGCCGCGTTATAGAATACCGTGATATCGTCAATCATAATCGGGTAAAAACTATCGTTAGCTACTGTCACGGACATTTGCGATCCAGTAATTGTGAGTCCACTGTGACTCACACTGCAAGCGATAGGAGTACTGGTTGGAGTGGGTGTGTTTGTGGGTGTAGGGGTGTTAGATGCTGTTGGTGTAATGGTTGAAGTTGATATTGGCGTGGGTGGTTCAACAATAAGGGATACATTTACTATGCAATCACCCCAGTTGGGATAGTTAAACGTAAGCTGTGCGGAGAAATTACCGATGGGTGGTTCACTAGGTACTTTTTTAAAATCTGCTACCCAATAATAATAATTTTTACCAGAAAGCGCTGGACCAGTCCCAGACCAAGTAATTGGGCCAGAATAAGGTTTATCATTGGGATTGTAATATACATCACCCGCAAGCCAATTGTAATCAAAATACATCGGTGGAGAATCGGCAGAACTAAAATTGAATACACTACTTGTCAATATTGCTGTAGCAACATTACCATTTCGAATTCCAACTTCAAAATTATCGTATATCGTACGAGACCAATGTGAATAAATATTACTGCAGCTTGGTACAGGCGTCGAAGTGGGTGTGAGCGAAACAATAGGAGTATGGGTTGGGGTCAGGGTGTTTGGTGGAGTGTTGGTGAATGTGGCTGTGGGGATATTAGTTGGAAGATCAAACTCAGAATCACCATCATCTTCCCCATCCCAATCCTGAGGTACAGCTGTTACTTCAATTTCAATATCTAACAAGATCGTACGAGAACTGGAGGATTGCACCGTCATGGGATCAAGTGGGATCAAAGGAATAATTGGGTAAAACATGGTGGAAACGGAAACCAGCAATCGATCGCCATTTTGAGGTGCAACTGCTAAATAATCGTCAACACCGCAGGTGGCATATGTTGAAGTTCCTGGGCCTTTATCATATTCGATTGTCAAATCAGAATCCTCGAAGTCTGAGATAAAAGCAACGTTACGGGCAGTTGCACGTATTCCCGCACAGTCTCGATAACGGGGAATCCCACCGTCATTTACCCCAGTCACTGCACCGTATCGAACTGCCTGCCGGGCAGCCGTCACAACCGTTGAATACATAAAAAGCAATCGTCCAACTTCCAACAAACCAAATATAACCACTAACAAAATTGGGACAGCCAAAGCGAATTCAACCATGCCCTGGGCGCTTTCCCTCTTTCGATTCGTTCTCACTAGTAGCTTAGCAAACATCAATTGTTGGATAGAGGCTATGCAATTTAATGCG
>CAZCPP010000445.1:0-3436 GCA_964500655.1 uncultured Anaerolineaceae bacterium
GAATAAAGTTCCACATCGGTTTCAGGAGAGCGTATTGATACCACCAAAGAATACCGGGCACGTTTGTTCCACCTTTGGTGTCTGGGACTCTCACGCCACCAACCTATAACCGGGTAGACCGCAACATATCCCCTCTCTGCAAGTGAGGCTGCAGTTCCACGCCAAGTATCTGAATGAATTGATCCGAGTTTTCTTAGATTGGCCCCAAGGACCCACTCAGAGTCAGCAGGAGATACTGTCGTACGTCCGGCCTCTTCATCTCGCGCTTTCCGATTAATCCTGGCCCTGAATTCATCAAAAGTTTCCAACGGTCTTTTTACATCAAACCGTAGCCCGTGGCTGGCGTAGCTGTATTTTCGCCCCCACCCACGCCGTGCCGGGTTGGACTCAACAAAATAAGAAAGCGTAACTCTCATTTCCACCCCGGTTCCGCCCAGTTCCTGCAAAATTTCAGATGGCCAGGGAATCTGATGTAAATTTAAATCACGGGTGACATACCTGGAACTCTTCTTTTCAAATGGTTGAAGAGAGTCCTGTGTAATTAATGTAACGGCATTCTCGGCGCTCCATAAGGCACGCCCCAGATTGGGAACTCCGAACCCTCCATATCTTAACAGATTTTCGTACTCCCGCTTTGTTTGCAGATTGAACCTTTCCATCATCTTTTCTGTCCATTCCGCTGAATGTATAATCAGGGCTCTGATTGTCTCTGGCCAATAATCAGGATATTGAGCCATGAGAATTGCTGCCATTCGTACGGCCAGAGCAACAGCAGTGCTGGTATCACCTGTGGCCACCAAAGGTTTTATATTGTGCCTGTAATGAGTCGATAAAAGTCGGAGGCTATCGATATAATCTGCATTTCCTGCTGCAGGATCAATCGCCATGTTCCCGCCCTCGAAAACGATATCAGGCTTTATGGGCCATGGTCTCTGCCAAGTCATAGAGGTACTGCTACACGGGCTTAAATCACCTACCGGTGCTATCAGTGTCCATCCTGGATATTCAGCAGGATCAATCGAACCTTTTTCCGTAAAAGCGCCTACCGTGACGGCATTCCATGACTGCCCAGGGTCATGAATGCCAAAATCGCTCATGTTGCTATAGGGATAATGATGACGATCATCAATAGGCGTGTTGCCCGCTGCAATGAGAATTAGCCTTTGGTAATCGTCATCAAAGCCTGAACATAAATTGTCAATCCTGGCGGACCATGATGATGGACGGCCTCGGTCTCTGTCATCTGTGGCAGATACCGCCAAACAAATCACTCGCTTTCGGTCCGGATTCTGTACCTCTGCCCTTGCAATGGATTCGGCGGTGATATCTCCGTATAGCTGTGGTGGATTCTGGCCATGAGGTGGGAGAATTTTCACCGATTCGAGATCATGTGTCAATTCTATAGAGCCGGCATTTGCCATGACCTCAACTAAATCACCGTATATAGCAAGCCCCGCCACTTCAGTTCCATGACCGTGGTGGTCAGTAACATTCCAAGATGGATCGTACGCATGCATATCCGTTCCATCTAAAATTTCAATTAATAGCGGGTGCGAATTATTTATGCCTGTATCAAGGATGCAAGCAACCGGGCAACCGTCTGGAGGCGGAGTAACGCGACTTATTAAATCATCCACCCACTCACGTTGCTCAATTGCGTCCATAGCTGTAAAGAAATCCGCAGTCTCCTTGGCCAATCTTAGCTCAGCAATACAATTGAGCAGCTTCACGGATCTGCTCATTTGACCTTTGGTTCCATAAACAGCAACTACCGTCCGATCTGGAAAGTTTATTATCTCGTTGTTTACAGACATTCCTATTCGTTGCGCATGCTCTTTAAAAAATTCGACAATACCCAGTGGATCATCGCCGGTACGCAACCATACCTCCCACCAAATCTCCTGATTATCTGCTTCCGGAAGAAGTTCTCTAACGTCCGTCCATATTGCTTCAAGAGCAGCTTTTTGGATCTCTGCAATACTTTCAACCAACTGCTTGTTTTTGGCCACGCCTTTTGGTGTGTCTTTTTCTAAGTAGTCGGCAATCTTATCTATCAGTATGTTTAATTTACCTTCAGGTACAAATACAGTTGCCAGAGTCTTGTTTTGAAACGTTTGAACAGCAAGAAGCTCTATTCCACTGCGAAGCGCCTCGAGGCTTTCAAATTTAAGCTCAAACTCTGGGTCGCTTTCAAATTGAACATAAATGCCATTCCCGGCATCTATGCCAAAGGCTTTTTGTTCCGCAATTATTGCGACTGTTTCTTCACGCAAACGATCAAATTGGCGCAAAAGCTTTTGGCCATGTAATTGTCGCTGTCTTCGGGGAAGCTTAAAAGTTTTGCCACGAGAAGGGATAGGTGTATAAGGTTCGGTCTGGACAGTATCTGATAGCAGGATATGAGGCAGTTTATCCGATTCGTCTTGTGCCATTATTTATATCAGTTTAGAGCGCGATCCTTTTTTGTAAAGAATTTTTTTCGTTCGGCGATAAGCTTCATGAGATCATCCACTGTGACTTTATCGCGGTCGTAAATAATGGCATCCTTTATTGCATCTTCGCAGATTTTGCTTATCTCTGCGTGACTGAGGCCTTCTGCTTCATCGGAAATCTTCTCCCACGGAATCCGTGATATCTTAAAAGCAGACAACCTATTTTTCAGAAGCTTATTGATCAATGGCTTAACAGGCAGTGAATACTCGACGACATCATCAAATCGACGATAAAGAGCATAATCCAAAATATCAGGATGATTTGTTGCTGCAAGGATGATGCTATCGGAATCATCCTGTTCGATCATTTGTAAAAAGCTGTTTAGAATCCTGCGAATCTCACCGACTTCGTTGATTTGACCGCGATGTGAGCCTATGGAATCAAATTCATCAAAAAGATACACGCCCCTGGATTCAGCAATCGCATTAAAAACGATACGCAGCTTTGCTGCTGTTTCACCCATAAATTTTGTAATTAAACCTTCGAGCCGAACAACAAGGAGTGGTAGCCCGAGTTCTCCCGCCAACACACTCGCGGACATCGTTTTACCCGTTCCGGGTGGGCCAATAAAGAGGAGCTTTTTTCTGGGTGTCAATCCATGAGACCGAATTTTTATTATTTGCCGCTGTTCCTTGATTATTCTATTAAACCTCTCCTCTATCTCTTTTTCGAGAACCATATCGGATATACGTAATTTTGGATATGATGCGTGTAATAATGAAGATAGCTCTCCGCGAGGTTTGGCCAGAAGGATGGGCTTGTTAGAGGCACTGGTCCTTGGTTTATTCTTTTTAGCCTCGTCTATCAGGGCGCGCAACTCTTGTGCCAGCTTCCCATGCCCAAGCCTGGCCTCATGAGCTGCCATTTGCATGGCTACGGAATAGAAGTGGGATTCATCCCCTTCAATATGGGATTTAATCAGGGCTTTTAATTGTTCAGCGCT
>CAZCPP010000446.1:0-3423 GCA_964500655.1 uncultured Anaerolineaceae bacterium
ACCTTGTAGGAATTGATGATCCACATATCTTGCCCCTGATGCTACTGATTGAACTGTCTTGAGCAATTCTTCTCGGGAGATGTCTTTGAGGATAAACCCAGAAGCACCTGCCGCCAGAGCTTTTAACAAATAGGAAATATTGCGATAAGTGGTAATCATAATTACCCGGGTAGCAAGATTCATATCGCTTACTTCTTGGAGCACATCTATACCGTTCAAATCCGGCATCCGGATATCCATTAAAGTAATATCTGGCTCCAGGCGTCTAATTTTCTCAAGAGCGCTTTGTCCTGAATGGGCTACCTCAACCACTTCAACTTCTGGAGTTGTCAGCATGCTGGTAAGCCCTTCACAAACCATTGGGTGATCATCAACGATCAATACACGAATCTTTGGCTGCATATCCACAAAGTTACTCCTCTATAATTCGGATATTCTTGGAATCCGAACCAAAACTTCAGTACCTTCCCCCGGAGAACTTATCACTTTACAAGTACCTTTCAGCAGTGTTGCCCGCTCTTGCATACCGGTCAATCCCAATTGCTCCGAATCTTTCTTTAACTCATCAGCAGAAAACCCACACCCCCAATCTTTCACCGAGAGTACAAGAACAGTGTCATCCACACTTAAGGATACTCTCACTTTTTTGGCTTTTCCGTGCATGTAAGCGTTGTTGAGTGCTTCCTGGAGAATTCGAAAAGTTGCTATCTCAACCATTGAGGCTAGTTCAATATTTCCAGGAGAAGCTTTAAATTCTGCCTGCCACTTCCGAGTCTTGCGAGAATCGAGCAAATATTGTCTTATGCTTTCTACAAAGCCCCCATCGTTCAATTCTGAAGGTCGCAGTTCAGAAACAACCTGGCGCACTTCTTCAATAGCATCTTGAAGCAAAGACCTTGCCATAGAAAACTCTTTTTTTCCGTGATCGTCAAGCTTGAGAGGTAGTGAAGCCAGGGTGTTCAAGTGCATATTAGTGCTCAAAAGCAATTGTGTAAGGCCATCATGTAAATCCAAACCTACCAAGTGGCGCTCGGCTTCCTGCACCGACATTATTTTCTGGGCTAATTCTTGCAGGCGGGATTCACTTTCGCGTAAATCTTGGTATAAACGAGCATTTTGTAAGGCTACTGTTGCTTGATCTACTAAAAGCTGGATAATGCGCAGATCGTCATCGGAAAAGAAATCACGGTCTTTATAGGAGATATAAAACACACCTAAAATACTTTCCTTTTCCATTAGTGGGAAAGCAGCTCCTGCACGAATTCCCCAAGATTCAATTTCCGGTGAGCTGTATAATTTATGTTGGTTTGCTTGGTTGATTACTTCGGTCTTCATTGTGCGTGCCACAGTTGATACCAGACCATCTGGCCGAGGCATACGTGCAGGGGGATGATCTTTACTAGCCCAAGCACTGGCCATCAGCTTGGGATTAAAAACGCCCTCTTCCTGCAAAAAAATGTGTACATCGGCCGCATTGACAAGTTGCAATGCGGATGAAACAATCATATTCAGCACCTGATCCAAATCGAGAGAACTGGTTAATTCAAGGTTGATTTTACGTAACATCTCAAATTCAGATATCTGTGCCTGGAGCTGGTTCTCACGCCCTTCTATTTCACCCATCATCACGTTCATAGCCTTTGTCAGGCTACTCAATTCATTATCTTGTCTGGGAATATCCACCAGCTCTGAAAAGTTGCCGTTGGTAATCCGCTCAGCTGCTCTTGCCAAAGCAGCAAGGTTTTCGCGGATTTGCCCTATCAGTGGTAAAGTCAGCCTCACAGTTACAACAATAACTAGAATTGCAGTAACCAGGCTGCTCCCAACGCTTAGGAGAAGAACTTGTTGCAATTCATTTTCTGCTTCAAAAAGGGCTTGTTTTGCGTTTGGCTGGATCGTCCCCAGCAGTATCTGCTGTCCAGATAGATAAAATACGTCTGCAAAATTGGCAAACAACTCTTGCTGCTGATCATGGTTACTGATGATTTTTATACCAGTTTGTTCATATTGTTCAAAAAGTACCTGGATTTGGTCAATCAAACGTTGTTCTTCAAATGAGACCAGTGTTGTTTGGAGAAGAGGAAGATTTTTTCGGAAACTAATTACGGCTTGAGTGTATCGTAGACGCTGATTTACTTCTGGAAATATTGTATAAGTGGTAACTGCCTGGCCTAATTCGTTTGAGGCCATTTGTATTTCACCTAATGCTTCTAATAATATTGGTTCGTCTGTAACAGCATCGGCTATCTCACCACCGAGAAGAGTGGTCAACTCTGTTTGCTGGGTGATCAATAACTCTAATTCTATTTGTTGCTCGTCATGTAAAGACAGTAAAGTGGTGCCAAGTTCGTTTGCTTCTTGATAGACAGCAAGAAGCTGATTGACAATAGCTTTATCTTCTGATGATATTGCAGCAGCTTGATATTCTTCCAATTCTTGGCCAAATGCTTCAAAATGAGAAGTGAATTGATTGGCAAACCCTTGTTCCCCTTCTATTAAGTAACGGTACAAAGCGGCTTCAGTGCTACGTATTTCGGCCTGCATACTGATTGCGGTCGCAAAGTGATCGTTCGTATCATTAATCGTGTTGAACGCAACGAATATTGTACGACCAAGATAACCGAGTATGAGCAAGTTTATCAAGAGAGTAGCAAATATAAGGGAAATCAAAACTAAGAGCTTATTTCGAATTGGCATTGACTAATTATACTTCCTCAACCCTAACGAACTGTGTAGCATGTCAGAACATTTGGGGCAAAAAGGGTAGTCTGCGAAGAGATTCATGATTACGAGCCTGATCTTCGCCCCCATGCCTGCGACTTGGGAGTTATATACGAAGCTGATATACCTCACAAGTGAATTCTTATTACGCCATCGAGTCCGACGACCTTAGGTTTATAGCAGACTCTAATTCTAATAATTTAGGGAGTACAAGACAGGAGCCTGCGACCCCCGTATCGGAGGTTCCAACTCAAAACTTGGGATTCAAATAGCAAAATAGGCACGAAATAGTGCCTATTAGCCCCACAGAGATTCGAACCGCTAGCGACTTGATTTCAAGCCTAATAGTGAAAGCTCGAGGCCCAATTCATCCAATTTCCCCTTTGAATCAAAGCGTAACATAGACACAAACCGCTCTACCGGAATGGTGAGCGGTTCGTTTTTTGCCAGTGGACCCAGAGGGATTCGAGCCAACAACCCAGGTTTCCTTACCTGACCCATTTTTTGGGTGCAAAATAGGAATGGGACTCGAACCAGTTTTTTCAAAAAAAGAGATAGGTTTGCACTTAGAAGTTTGACAAAGTCTCCAACTTCCCCTTAGAATTGAACTGAATCATAGCAAGAAACCGCTCAACATTATCTGTTGGCGGTTTCTGAATATCTTGTGACCCGAATGGGACGTGCTCCGAACCATATCCTTCC
>CAZCPP010000447.1:0-3418 GCA_964500655.1 uncultured Anaerolineaceae bacterium
CCACAGGTGGTTCATGCCATCCCATCAATCCCTAAAAAGGGCAAAGTCCAGAATATATTGTATTATGCATGTCAATCATGAGTTGGGGAATATAGCAGCAACTGCAGTTTCTTTGACATGGGGACAGCTTCCACTATTACTACTCAGTTAGAGTTTTTGTCGTTGTTGGTGTCCGGGTTGGAGTTAAAGTCTCGGTAGCTGTTTTTGTTGGTGAAAGTGTTTTTGTCGGCGTTGGTGTATAAATATCGAAGAAATGTTCTTGCGCTTCGGTACGCATTTCCTTTATCATTACACTTCTTGGTAATGCTAATAATTCTTGCCAGGATTCGGCGGCATTATCAAACTCTTCACGTTTCTCAAAATTTAGCCCACGCCAGTAATATGCCCGAGCTTTCTCTTCATCTGTCTCAGCTAAAGCCAGAGCTTGCTCTCCTTGCAGAAAAGCATCTCCATAATGCTCTTGAAGCATGTAAACGCGGACCAATGCAAGGTTGAGTTCAAAATCTTCTTCAAAATACTGCCAAGCACGTTCCAAGTCCGATTCAGCATCATCAATTTCTTCAACTTCTAGATAACACAGACCCCGATAAAGATAAGCTTCTCGCTGGCGCGAGTCCATCGAGATGGCGGCGTTTAACGCTTCTATTGCCGTTTCGCAGTCCCCAGCCTGATAATATGCTTCACCGATCATGGCACGTGCTGTTGCGTTGCGGGTTTCGTAACCGACATATGTTTGCAAGACTTCAATTGCATCTATATACTTGCCTTGCGCCAGGTAGATTTCTCCTAGCGTGGAGTAAACTACAAGCATAGTTGGGTCCCCTTCGTTGGCTTTGAGGGCAGCCTCTTCCGCTTTGTCGGTGTTGCCCAGAACCAAATGAGCGTGCGCCTGATAATAGTAGACTAACGGACCGGGTAAAAGACGTTCGGCAGTTGTCAGATCGGCCAGTGCTAATTCTGGATCCTGTTGGTCCAGATAGAAAATCGCACGATCAAGATAGACCTCACCAAAATTTGGGTCGCGTCTCAAAGCTTCTTGATACAGTGCAATAATGTTTGCACTTGGATCCTGGATCAAACGCGCGCGCGCCAATCCCAAATAAGCTGGACCAAATTCAGGATCTACTCTCAAGGCTTGGTTATAGGCTTCCAGCGCATTACGGTGATCGCCTTGGAAGCGATAGGCTTCTCCAATAAAGTAATAAGGATCCGCGGCGTCAGGCTCATTAATTGCAATTTCACCCATCACAGAGATAACGGTGTCCCACTCTTGATTGTCATAGGCGGATTTCACCACTCGGTAATGATCTATGGATTGAGGCTGTCGTGGCGTATTGACATAGAAGGGTGTGGGCGTGTGAGGTGCATCCAGTAATTCTGCCAGAGGGACAAGTGTTCCTTTCATTGCTGGAGCACGCCCAGTTACATTGACAAAAGTAGGCGTGAGTGTATAGGTTGGAGAAGGTCCGGGAGTGTTGGTGCTACGAGGTGTGAAGACTGTTCTATTAGGCAAAATCAAGCCAAATACGACGAAGGCAATCAGGGCTGCTCCAACCAACCCAAACCCAACCAGTCGCCCAGTGGGGCTGGTGATGATGCTTTTAAATGTCTTTTTTTCCTTTGGCTTGTCGCTGTCTAGGGCCAGTTTTTCATCCCACTGGCGTGGACGATCTAAGGAGAAGGGTCGCACACTTTCGTCGGGTGGAAGTGCTCCCAATATTGTCAACCCCTGTTTGGCGATTGCATCCTCAGGGTCCAAGTCGAACGCGGTCTGTAGGCAGTAGATACGTTCCTTGGTGGTTTCGACCGTGGCACTCAACCAGATCCAGTACTGGGTGTTCTTTTGATCTGCTTTGAGAAGTTTTGTCAGCAGGTCTTTGGCTTTGGCTTTGTTGCCTCCGCGCAGAGCTTCGACTGCTTCCTGAAACATGGTATCTTCGGCCATATGTAGATTGTATTACAGGCTGGGAGTTGGTACAAGAGCCGCAACCACCACCTAAAGATATTGTAGGGTAATGTTGATATAGAACTTTATCCTTACCGAAGCAGGAAGTAACCCCATATCCTCAAGTTATTGAGGTACAAGGGGAAGAGCTTGCAATATCAGTATTCGCGAAATTCTTCCACTTGGTAAATCGAGACACCCAGATGTTTTTTACGCCAAAGGTCAGGTGCTACGCCCATTTTATAACATAGACTATTTAGGAACTCGATAGGATCAGGTAGCTTTTCCCAGACTTGAGGCAAAAAAGTGGCACGCCGCGAGCCATCACAAATAAGTACGCCATCAACTTCTGGGCGCAAAGTTGCTAATAGATTTTCTGGCGTATCATACACGAGTGGGATGGGGTGGGTTAGGCGGGACACTTCGATTTCGATTAACGGGAGTTCCCCCGGTTCTACATTCGGGAAACGGAAATCTTGTAGCGCGGCAGCAATAGCATGTTCACGAACATCTTCAACCAGGGGCTGGTGAGCGTCCAACGCGCCGATGCAGCCTCGCAGATTGCCATCAATGGTAAGTGTTACGAAGGTTGCGCCTTGTTCTTGTAATCGCGGTGACATAGATTGGAGATCAAGAGATGGCAAATCCTCTCCACGCACACTACCCTCCAGAGCCTGGCGTGCCACTTGCAGGAGGGTTTGCTTCTCTTCAGGTGTCAATTTATCTTCGCTCATCTTGCCTCCCTTCATGAAGAGGGTAATACTTTGCCAATTGTTGGAAGTTTGTATTGAAATAGACCAACGGTTGGTCCCCGTCATTGCTTCGTGCTGATACCACGTTGGCTAGGAAAAGTGTATTTATACCGACCGGAATCGCCTGCGAAACCTGACAATCGATGTAAGCTAATCCACCTTTGATGAAAGGTGCACCTGAGATTAGTGTCTCAGTTTCAATGCCTTCTAAACGGTTTTCTACATCAGGTATGCGTCCGGCAAAGCGATCTGAAAGTTCCCGCTGATGATGTGCGAGAATTGTCACAGCAAATGCATTAGATTGGGAAACAAGCCTATGTGTACGACTGTCGGTTTGCAGAGAAACGATAATAATAGGCGGTTCCAGCGCGATGGATGTGAACGAGCTGACAGTCATACCGTGTTGTTCACCGGTGTGGGAGGCTGTCACAATGGTTACACCAGAGGCCCATGCTCGCATAACCCGCCTAAGTTGGTCGGGATCAATAGGTATAGATTGGTTCATTGGACTTTCATAATAGCTGGGTGCAGGGCGAGAGTCAAGTCGAAATTCCTTTAAAAACAAAAATATACGCAAGTCTCATTTTGTAGAATATTCATCTGGTCATAAATACCCCAATTTAACTCCAAATTTCCTCTTGCATTTTCATTCGATGTTAAGGTACTATTATTGTCTGTAAATAGGGTCTAAAACCCCTGCCTTTCAGGCAGGCCGTTTTCA
>CAZCPP010000448.1:0-3417 GCA_964500655.1 uncultured Anaerolineaceae bacterium
ACTTGTCAACCAAATTTATAAAAACTTGTTAAAGAAATGACCATCTAATTATTCCTTGTAAGCTTCGATATGGAAAAAATAAAAAATGGTCGGTCAACCTCCTATTTAATTGATCTTATGATTTGGTCAATTTATTTGCTCGATTGATTTTTGCAACAAAGACTCATAATATGTGTGGAATTACTGGATTTTGGAATCTCAACGGTGACCCAGTTTCTAACCTGATTTTGGAACGTTTCACCGACAGCCAAGCTCACCGTGGCCCTGATGGGAACGGCTTTTATATCGATTCAGATGCCAAACTGGGATTTGGGCATCGCCGTTTGGCAATCCTGGATACAACCGATACTGGTCGCCAACCTATGACTTATGGAGACGGACGATATTGGATCTCCTTTAATGGAGAAATTTATAACTTTTTGGAATTAAAAAATGAACTCAAAGGGTTAGGCTATCAGTTTATTACCGAATCTGATACAGAGGTAGTAATGGCAGCTTACGACAAATGGGGCCAAGATTGCCAGCTACGTTTCAACGGTATGTGGGCATTTGCAATTTGGGATCAACGAGAGAGGCGGTTATTCCTTTCACGTGACCGATTTGGTGTTAAACCGTTGATATACTTTTTTGATGGGGAGCGATTCGCTTTTGCATCCGAGATGAAGGCATTTTTGACCCTAGATTGGTTTCCAGCTGAGTTCGATCCAGAGATGGTCGCTGCTGCATTAACAGATCACCAGTTGGTCGAAGGGACAGAACGCACACTACTGCGCGACTTGAAACGTCTGCTGGGCGGTTATTGCCTGACGATTAACCAAAATGGAGATATAAAAAACCGCCGTTGGTGGAACACGCTCGACCATCTTGAGCCTGCACCTTCCTCCTATAACGATCAAGTGGAACGCTACCGTGAATTGTTCCTGGATGCCTGTCGCATCCGCATGCGTAGCGATGTACCTGTTGGAACTGCACTAAGCGGTGGTTTGGATTCAAGTTCGATCGTCTGTGGAATGCGCCATATCCGTGATACAGGCAATGTAGGAGAGAGGTTGGCTGACGACTGGCAACGGGCATTTATAGCCACATATCCTGGCTCGGAAATTGATGAGCGAAAATATGCTGACGAAGTGATAAAAAAGACTGGTGCCAATCCGATTTATTGTGAAATTGCCCCGGATATGTATCTTGAAAACTTTGAACGGGTTCTTTTCCAATATGAAGAAATCTCGGACATTCACCTGGGGCCCTGGGCCGTTCACAAAGCACAACGTGAGCACGGTGTTGTAGTCACCCTTGACGGTCATGGCGGCGATGAGGCATTGGCTGGTTATCCCTGGCATGTGACAGCTTCGTTAAAAGACGCACTATCTGGAATTTCACCCAGACGAGCGTGGGAATCTCTGGATACGATGAAAAAGCTGGAACTATTTCCGCAGGAGCAGTTTTATTGGAAAAGTATCCAGGCCGTAAGCAGCAAGACTATAAACAAACTGCTCAATAATAAGCAAACATGGTTGAAACAAACGCCTGCAGATTTTCTCTCACCTGCCTTCGAAGAAGATCGTTCCCGAATCAAAGAGCGGGAGGTCTTATCTAAAAGCCTGTACGTCGATTTTCATTTCACCCAGTTGCCTACGAATCTGCGCGATTTCGATCGCCTTTCTATGGCACATGGCGTCGAGGTGCGTTCCCCCTTCATGGATTGGCGTTTAGTAACCTTCACCTTTTCGCTTCCCTCAGAGAGCAAAATTGGTGATGGTTTCACCAAACGTATCTTACGGGATGCGCTCAAGGAAATTTTGCCGGACCCAATTTACCAGCGTACGCGTAAGTTGGGATTCCCAAATATGGCTGAAAGTTGGTCATCAGTGAAAGCGCAGGAGTTTATCAGTGATGTGGTCGGGAGTGCCGGCTTTCAAACCTCAACTATCTGGGATGGGAAACGGATAAGATCGAAATTGGATATCGCTATACGCCAACAGGATTTGCCGGTGATTCAAAAGGCATGGACATATGTACAAGCTATGACGTTGATGAATATGTTTCAACAAAAGCGGAGTATTTTATTGTGATTACGATTGTAGATTATGGAGTTGGCAATCTCGGATCGATCCTCAACATGCTTAAAAAGGTCGGTACGAAAGCTGAAACCTCATCTGAACCAGATATCCTGGCCAAGGCCAAAAAGCTAATACTACCAGGAGTAGGGGCATTCGATGCGGGGATGAGAAAATTGAACGAAGCTGGTCTTGTTCCATTGTTGAACGAACTGGTTTTGAAAAAGAAAGTCCCTGTTATCGGCCTGTGTTTGGGAATGCAGTTGATGACCCAAAAAAGTGAAGAGGGTGCGGAAGCAGGCCTGGGGTGGATTGATGCGCAAACCATCCGCTTTAAATTCAGTTTGCAAAATGCGCATCTGAAAGTCCCGCACATGGGCTGGAATACGCTCGACATCCAACTCCAACATCCGCTCGTATCAGGTCTCGGGTCTGAGGCCCGTTTCTATTTTGTTCACTCGTATCACATCCTTTGCACGGACGAGGCAGACGTGGTGGCCTACACAGATTATGGGTATCCATTGGCAGCAGTCATCAGCAAAGGCAATATCATGGGCGCACAGTTTCACCCTGAAAAAAGTCACGGGTTTGGGATGCAGTTGCTCAAGAACTTTGCAGAGCGTGTTTAATGATACGACCACGCGTTATTCCAGCATTACTGCTCAAGGGGCAAGGACTAGTCAAAACGGTGAAATTCAAAGACCCCAAGTACCTGGGGGATCCAATCAATATAGTCAGGATTTTTAATGACAAGGAAGTTGATGAACTTATTTTTCTCGATATCACGGCCACTAATGAAAAACGCTCGCCGCCCTTTGAAACGTTAAGCACGATTACAAATGAGTGTTTCATGCCCCTGGGATATGGTGGGGGAATACGTAACATGGAAGATGTGAAAGCTTTACTCAGTTTAGGGGTTGAGAAAGTTATACTAAATACGATTACAGTGAAAAACCCGGTCTTTGTTACCGAAGTAGCAGATTATGCTGGTAGTCAGGCGGTGGTGATTTCGATAGATGTCAAGAAAGGTTTACTCGGGAAGTATGAAATCCTGACCCACAGCGGAAAAATGAAGATAGGGCTGGATCCCGTCCAACACGCGCAGGAAATGGAGAAACGTGGTGCGGGTGAGTTATTTGTCAACGCGATCGACCGCGATGGCATGATGGAGGGCTATGATATCGAATTGATCCGCCGGGTAGCAGATTCCGTGAATATCCCCGTAATTGCCTGTGGCGGTGCAGGCAATATCCAGCACCTTGCTGATGCCATCCACCAAGCCGGCGCATCCGCCGCCGCAGCTGGAAGCATGTTTGTCTTCCAAGGGCCATTGCGTGGTGTGTTGATCAGTTACCCCTCG
>CAZCPP010000449.1:0-3416 GCA_964500655.1 uncultured Anaerolineaceae bacterium
TAGTTTCTGTCGAAGTGGATGTTGATACTAAACGTGTTGCTGTCAAGCTCATCTCTCCTCCCACTAAGACTGGTATTGAAAAGGTGCTTATGGATATTGGTTGCCCGCCAGAAAGTAAATAATCGTTTGCTGACCAAGAAGGGCGTCTCAATCGAGACGCCCTTTGTTTATCTTTTTGATTGTGAAACCGAATAAAACGAGTCATTCTTTCGTTTAATATTTGTTATGACACATTCAGCTTGATCGCAGGTATTTCTAGTTATCTGGATTGCAAAGACGTAGAACCGACAACCTTATAAAAGAAATGTGAATGTATTCAGAGGAAGAGAATCAAGGAGGAATTTGTGGAAACAAAAACGGACCTGGTTTCAGTACCAAACAAAAAACGGCAGTTGGTCGTTGCTACGATCATATACTTGGTTTATGTGGTAATAATATTTCTCGCAAATGTGTTGATGCGACAAAGCATCATAACAGACAACGAGATGTACGAAGCTATAGGTGGGATGTTGTTTGGTTTTCTTGGCATCCCTGTGTTAAGCATAATCCTGCCTCTTTGGTTAGCCAAGAAATGGAAATTGCATTATTCATTTTGGCCTCGTGATAGGCATTGGGGGCTTGTGACAGTAGTCGTGTTGGTAGTCTATTTCTATTTTGGTTTCCGCGAGTCGATCGCAATTGTCATAAACGGTGGAATTCCGTTGATAGACTTTGTTGTACATCTCCTGTCTGCTTCATTATTTCATATTCCCTACTATCCTCTCTTCTTGGTGTTCATATTTCCGGTCGTCCGCAAGAACTTCGGATTGTTTTGGGGAATCCTGATCACTGCTTTGGCATTTGGTTTGTATCATTTCAGTCAATTCCACAATTTCCCGGAGGGGCTGACGTTGAGAATACAATTATTTTTAATCGCCGAGTTCATTTTGATACTGGGTTTGTATTTATGGGGACAATCTGTCATAATTTTATCTTTAGCTCACGTTGTGGCCGGCGCCTTTGACTTGGCGGCCAACAATTTTCTTTCCACCGAAGTAGATTTCGTGTTCGGAATTGCACTCGTTGTTTCTGGAGTCACGCTTGGATATATGATTTGGCAGGCACGCCTAAAAGATCAAGACCTTGACCAGGAGTGGTGGCCTCAATTCTCTCCTTGACAACTTACTAATTAGTAAGTAATATATGTGTGTGGTCAGAAATAAAAATACCAAACGAGCCATCCTAGACCTGGCTGAAAGCACGCTGCAAGATAAAGGCTATAACGGATTTAGTTATGCACATATCTCCGGCGAGTTGGGAATTAAAAATGCGGCTGTCCACTACCACTTCAAAACCAAGGAAGAGTTGGGATGTGCGATCATTCAGCGATATAGGGACCGCTTCAAGTTGTGGGTCAATAATTCCCGTGTGAAAGACTTGCCCCCAATAGAAAAACTAGAATGGTTCTTTAGTATTTACACAGACGCGTGCGATGACAATGGAAAGGTTTGCTTGGCCGGTTCGCTGGAAACTGAATTTAATTCCATTCCTGATGTATTACGCGATGAAACCGAATCTTTAACTAGAGAAATGCTTGCTTGGTTGCAAACCACTCTTCAGGAAGGCCGCGATGCAGGAGTATTTCAATACAACGGTGATCCGGCAAACAAGGCTGCGTTGATTTTGTCCAGTTTACAAGGTGCTCTACAGATTGCACGCGCAGTGGGATCCGAAAAGTATTATTCAATTGTTGAACAGATAAAACAAGATGTAACTAAATAATTTTTTGTCAAATAAACTTACTAATTAGTAAGTAATTAAAAGGAGAATATGTATGACTCAAACCTTATCCATCGAATCTCAACTTGTTTTACAAAGAGTCTATCGCGAGTTCTTTAGCCCGGGAAAATATAAGATCAAATCCGCAGATGAAGCCATTCTCGCGTATGGCAACAATTACCGGATTCCATATGTAGGTGGAGATTTAGCGGTCACCACCTGGGGGGAATTTGGCCCTTCCGTTTTACTAATGCATGGTTGGGGCGGTGCACGTGGACAGATGACCGGCTTCGTTGATCCATTGCTGAAGGCAGGATACTGCGTTGTAGCTTACGACCAACCAGCATATGGGGAGTCGAATGGAGAAACTACCAATATTCTCGAAATTGTACCCACTATGGATTTTATGCTTAGAAAAGAAGATTCATTCGATGCGATCATCGCGCACTCATTTGGTACATTAATTACTTCGTATGCTTTGGTCAATCGAAACTTTCCGCCTCCCACCAAGCTGATTTATTTTAGCGCTTTCAACCGGCTCATGGATTCCCTTGAGCGCTTTCAAGTTCTGACAGAATTGCCAGATGAAGTAATTGAAGGCTTGCGCACAATGCTCATTGCAAATTTCGGACCAGGTGTGTTGGAAGCCATCACCAATGAAGGATTGACTCCGCAGATCAATATCCCTACCTTGATGTTCCACGATAAGTCGGATAATGTCACGCCCATCGAAGATAGCCGTGCAATTGCCTGGGTGTGGAAATACGCTCACTTGGTTGAAACAGATATGTTGGGGCACCGGGGCGCTTTACGATCGGAATCAATCTACAAGCAGGTATTGAGATTCTTAGCTAATTAGGAGACCACAATAAAATGACAAATGACTTGATTGGCGAAGAAATCCGTAAAATTGCCAGGGATGAAAAGGTCTCAGTTTTTGGGATTGGTCCAGCCTCTGAAATGACAAACGAAGCACCTGGCTTCCGACCTGAAGATTTCTTGGGGGGTGTTCAAAGTTTAATATGTTTCGGCATTCCCATTCCCCGCGATGTTTATCATACGCCAACTTACAACTTAGAAACTACTTGGCGTTCTCAGAACCTGTTATATCGCCGACTCGATACTTTGGCGTTGCGATTTTCTAACTTACTGGAAGAGAGTGGAGCTCGGTCCCTTCCCATATATGGATGTATGCCGTTGGGTGTCAACGATAAGGGTACGGTGGTTGGATATGTGAATCAAATGCGAATGGCTGAAATTACCGGGATCGGTGTCATCGGTAAAAACGGTTTGTTGCTTCATTCCCAGTATGGCTCCAGATTGATGCTAGGAGGCCTACTCACTACCGCCTCCTTACCTGCGATGCGCTACCCCGAGAGCGAAGAACCGGGTTGTCCGCCTGATTGTCAAATCTGTTCACAGGCATGCCCGGTAAATGCTATTTTGCCCGAGAGAAGGCAGGTAAATATCATGCGTTGTTTGGGTTATACGGCACAAACTCCCGCCATGTCGCGAATAAAGTTTTTGTATCTCAGAGCAATCGACAAAAAGGCTGCAGCCCGTTACATGAGCATAAACTCGTTTGACGAACACACATTTCATGTCTTAGGGCAATCGCATCTTAATGAGCAGAGAGCACTTTGAGTAAATAATCTTCA
>CAZCPP010000450.1:0-3410 GCA_964500655.1 uncultured Anaerolineaceae bacterium
TACCACAGGTGGTTCATGCCATCCCATCAATCCCTAAAAAGGGCAAAGTCCAGCCTAATACAAGATGAGATATTTGCACTTAGCGATAAATTTTCTAAGTGGTTTTCAGATAAAAAGAATGCTGATATTCTAAGAAAATGTTTTGACATTGGGTCTCTCGTTATTCTCAAGCATCCATCTTTTGCATATCCAACAGATGAATTTAGAGAATTGGCTTCCGAGGCCCCAATCTATGCGCGAGCAAAGTATATCCAAAAATATGGTACAAGAGCTGACAATATTTTCACACCCAGCCCAGAACAACTAACTCTATATCATGAAATTGACTCATGGCTACAAAAGAGTCCAAGCTCTCAACGATCAGTTGGATCCCTACAAGATTTCGATATCCTGAGTACATTTGGATATCTTCTAAAAGATGTATTGTCTTTTAGCCGTTATAAAAATTGGCGAGCATCAGCTTTCAAAGGTATATCTGACAAGATGGCCGACGATTTTGTCGGCTTCATTGAAGATCCAACAAAGGTGGTAGCAAGGTTACGAGAAAAGAATAAGGATTTTAATATTGTTTCAGACTCAGAAGGTAAGCCAACCTTTAACCGATCGTTAGGATATTTAGCAGCAAGCCTTTATCCACCAGAACAAGCACAGCACATGCAACGTTTAATACAAACGACCTTTGCAGCTCCATTCACTTTGCGAGAAAAAGCATCTGGTCGATATAGTAATTTCCTCCGTGAACTTCTTTGGGTACCTCTTGATTTTACTTTGGATGAATATGAAGAAGTTGATGGACAAAACATCGTTGCCGTTGAAGCACATGTAGATACTGATTTAATGCTGCCTGATATAAATACAAATTTTGTTGAAATTATTGGACGGGTAAGAAATTCTCCCGCAGGTAAAAACCTTCGACAAACTATGCGCCAAATTGAATTTGGGATAAATTTCAATAAACAAATAGAAGCTTGGAATGAAGTTGCGGATGAGTTGGCAAAAGCTGTAACAAGAAAGAAACCCGTTAAAGTAAGAGACGCTGTTCTTAGAGTTGGAGGAGATTTAGTTTACGGTTCCATAGCATATGTGGCTTTGAATACCATCAAGAAACAAGAATTCGATATTCCGGGTACACTTGAAGAAACATTACTTGCTGGAGGCATTGGTCTAGTATGTGGTCATATAAAGCGAGTTCTACAAAGTGATCTTCAAAGGCAAGATTTGCGTGAAAATATCGAACGAGCGGTGGAGTTTCGCTGCTCTCCATTTACAATGTCCATATTGTCAACACCAGTTAAAAATAGAATATAAGGTTGGAAATTGCAAAAACAGGAGATTTCAAAACTGAACGCATAATTCTAATGATGTTTCGCGAAAAAATTCTTGCTCTCTTCAATAAACAAAACTCTAACCACCGTCCCTGCTTCTCCGGCCTGATCAGCGCGACCGCCCCAGGGCTGAAACGGGAGGGGCTGCGATTCCACGAAACACACCGCGATGCAGCCAAGATGGCATGCGCGGCGACCAGCACCTACCGGGTCAGCGGGTTTGGGTCTGCTGTCGTGCCGCTGGATATGTGCGTGGAGGCCGAGGCGCTGGGGGCATCGGTCGATTTCAGGGAGGGCAGCGAGGTAGCGGAGTATCCGCGTGTGGCTGGGTTCTTGTATAACAGTGTAGAGGAATTTACCACTAAGGGCACGAAGCTCACAAAGTTTCAAAAACAAGGGAGAATTCCAGTAGTTTTTGAAGCTATTAAGTTATTGAAAGAAGATGTTGGGGAGGAGATCGTTATCGGAGCCTGGGTACCGGGGCCGTTCACGCTGCTTTCGCTGCTGGTGGAGACGGGGGCGCTGTACCTGTCGCTGCGGAAAGCGCCGGAGGCTATCCATGCTGCATTGGAAATCACCACACAAGTTTTAGCCAGCGTAGGAAACGCCTATCATGAAGCGGGCGCTGATTTTCTCACCATCCACGAGATGGGCGGCTCACCAGGGGCATTGGGGTCGAAAATCTTTGAGTCTGCAGTGCTGTCGCATTTGGGTACGCTCACGTCCGCGCTGCCGGGGCCGGTTGTCCTGTCTGCGTGTGGGCGTACAAACGGGGCGATGAAGTTGCTGGCTGCTTCGGGCGCGGATGCGCTGTCTGTGGATCAGACGAACGACCTCGCCAAGTCCCGTGCGGAGGTGCCAGGTGTGCTGTTATTCGGGAATCTCGATCCGGTGGGGCTCATCAGTCAAGGCACGCCGGATGAAATAGCGGATGCAGTTGCAAGCGTAATCCGCAGCGGGGCGGATGCCATCTGGCCGGGCTGTGATTTGTATCCGCAGGTCCCGTTGGAAAATCTACGGGCGCTAGTCAAAACATCCCAGGAATCCGGCACGTGATCAGTGATTAATTGGAGCAAGGCATCCCGTATGAAAGCGTTGCAGCCATGCTCTATAATGGTCGTATTATCCGTTATTCAAGTTCTGCCTCAAATACGAAGCGACCGCCATTATTATTCGCGTCCCTCACTTCCAAAAAATAGACCCCTTTTTCTGGAATAGCATATGTAATCAGTTCTTTATCGCCCGGGCCGGCGGTATTGAACTCTGCCAGAACTGTATTGACATCGGTCAACTTGTACACTCGCACAACCGGATCGATAGACTCACCTTCAACGGGGTTGGCAACGGCCTGAAGGGTATCACCCGCCTCGGTGGTAATGGCATACAAAGAGTAGCCGTTCCCGTCCACGTAAGAAGCCACTACATAACTGGCCTTCATATCAAACGCGATTCCCTGCGTACCAGTCCACGCGGCCTTATAGGTTGCTTCCCCGCTCTCAGCGATCACAACAATGTAATACACATCCACGGGACTGTCTGGTGGAAAAGCGTACGTAAGTAGTTCCTTCCCACCCGGGCCAGCATCATTGACGACAGCTACAACGTTTTTGTCTATGTTCTGAATCTCAAGACGTAAATCCAGATCCCCGTCTGGTGCCACCTCTGCTGAAATAGAATTGCCCCCAAAAGCAAGCACTGAAAAACCATCTGACAGACCGGCCGCTAAGGTCTCCTCGAAGATAACAATGTTACCTGGCGTAGGCGCCGATTGTGTAGGTTCAGGAGCTTTGGTATTCGTTGGCGCTGCGGTCGGTGGGGGTGGTGGGGTTAGAGTTGGTACTGCAGCGGCTAATGTTCCACATGCCAAACCAGTTAGGCTCAAAAACATAATGAACAACCCAAAAGAAACAAAACGTCTCATACGATCCTCCTTAGGAATGAAATAATGTTTTCGACTTTCGAGTAATAACGTTAATCCACGAATAAAGCAAGTTGCGTACAACCTTGCCCCCTTTACGATTCAACCTTTATTATTGACATTTACCAAAGTTGGGTAAGGTCAAGTCCGGCATGTTGAAAGAAACC
>CAZCPP010000451.1:0-3407 GCA_964500655.1 uncultured Anaerolineaceae bacterium
AAAATAACACCCTTTTTGAAATTTTTACCAATAACCATTAGGGAAAACCAAAGTGTAATACAAAAAAATATTAGCTTATTGAGGAATCCCCCTATTCTGGGTATCTATCCGACAGGTATGTCCGCTATTCGCTGATAGTTAACTACTCACCGGCCAGACCACTCCCATCACGGCGACGAAATGCGCCATTGCACCCAGCAGCACGAAAATATGCCATACTTCATGATAGCCAAATTTTCCCGGCCAAAAATTCATGACCTTAGTGATGTAGACCAGCGCGCCTAAAGTGTAGATCACGCCGCCCGCTATCAGCCAGGTCAGGGCAAAGATTGGCAAGGTGACCAACATCTCACCGATGGCGGCGAAGCATAACCAGCCCATGACCACATAAATGCCTGCCGATAACCAGCGCGGCGCACTGATGGTGAACACTTTTACCAAAATACCGATCACCGCCAATGACCAGATAATCGAGAGTAAGCCCCAACGCCAGAAACCTGTAAAGGCATTGATGCAGAAGGGCGTATAGGTCCCGGCAATGAGGATATAAATCGCGGAATGGTCCACCTTGCGCAATATCTCCTGGATCTTCGGGCGTACATCCGCCAGGTGATAGGTGGCGCTGGCTGCGAACAGACCGATCAAACTGAGTCCATACACAAATAGGGAAATGATTTTTTCAAGACCTTGCCAACCAATAAGCAGCAGGGCAATCAGCCCACCAGTGGAAGCGATGGCGCCGCCAAGATGCGTTAGTCCATTTACAGGTTCTCGCATTTTTCGAAACATAAGCTTGCCTTTCTGTGTATCAAGTTATTGCGATGATAACTTAATTCACCTCGGTTTGGCTGTTATCAAGCTATCTGTTTGCTATCAATTTCAAAAAACCTTGCGAAGGTCATAGAACCTTCGCAAGGTAGAACGCCAATAGCTATAAGCTACCGGCTTGCACATCTTTTATTAATGGACTGTACCCCCAGGTCCATTAGCTTTTGCAGGTGTTTTTCAGAATTAAGCTGGCTTAATGTCTGAATTAAGCGGCTTAATTTGCGAATCTAGCGGCTTAACCATAGTGATTAAGCGGCTTAATCTTCGAATCTAGCGGCTTAATTTCGAGATTAAGCCGCTAGATTCTGTCAAAAGGCCAAGTTTACACCTCGACTGGGTCATCAGGATGGGCTGCGTTCCACAGCGCGAAGATCTCGTCTTCAGCTTTGCCGATGTGCTCGGCATTGCGCCACTTGCCACGGAACTCGGTATTGACGCGCTTTTTCAGGTCCGGATTCACGCGCACATTGATATCCACACTTCCATCCCGCTTACCAGTCGGCTTGAAGTGCGTTCCGTTGGGCAGTTTGACGATGCGCCCGGCTTTGAGCGCCTGCTCCATGGCTCTATCCATTGCAGACAGGACGGCCAGCACCGAACTCATGCTTTCGTTCGAGCCTTCGGTAAGCTGCTCGACCAGTTCGTCATTGCTGAGCGGTGTGGCTGGCGCCAAACGCGGACCAAAGGCTGTCCATGCTTGAATCTTCTTTGCCATTTCGAGAATCTCCTTTGTGGGGTCGCAAGCTTGATCGGGATCCCGCCAGCTTAGCCGGGCAATCCCTGAGTAAACCCCAATATGCAACAGTATAGCCAGCCCGCTGCGACGATACAACTACCCCTGCCCCCCGAAATCCCTACGTAGGAGACGAATGCGCGACGATTCGCCGCCGATTCCCTGGCGCGTGCTCTACGGGGGCTCCGGAAACCCCAAAAACGCCACTACCCAATTATTGCTGCTGGCAAAATTATCTGAACTTGCACCTGGAGAATTACTGCTTTTCTGACGGCATGTGGGGATATATGCTGGTGCAATTTTGTTTGAACCAGCCTACTGAAGCCTATTGACTCAGGTTTATGAGTGTGCTACATTTATCACAGGTTGCAGTTGTCTAGGCCGGAAATTCGCGGGCTGCTAGTTTTTGGGAATGTCGAATGGGAATTATCTCTGTCACATCCGGGGATGAAGGGAGGTTGCTGGTCCGTTTTTCCCGTACACCTGAACGGGTATCGGCGATAAAGAAAATCCCTGGCAGGAAATGGCATCCGGATGGAAGGTATTGGTCGGTGCCTGACCATGAAAAGATGTTGAGTTTACTCAGCTCTCGCTTCTCTGGTGATCGGGTAGTGGTATCCAAAGCACTTATCAACGCCACACCAGGATTACCCGACATGAAAATTAGCGAGATCCTTTCCAGATATGATGCAGCGCTGACATCAAAAGGATACAGAAAGAAAACGCGGGGTAATTACGGATTGCAAGTCAAGTGGTTCCTAGAGTGGTTCGGACGAGAGCCTGCCACGGCAACAAACCAGAACGTGAAGGATTACATGCTATGGAACATTGATCTGGGTCATTCTGCCTCGCACATCCGCCAGGCAAAAGCGGCGCTCACTTTGCTTTATGAAGATATTCTGGAACATCCGAGTGTATTGAAGAACCTCCCGCGGGTCAAAAATCCCGAAACAATTCCAATCGTTTTGAGCAAAGCAGAAGTGCAACGTTTGTTGGCTGCTTCTGAGGATCTGAAACAGAAAGCATTAATATCTCTGGCTTATTCAGCAGGGTTACGAGTAAGTGAAGTGATCAGGTTGAAGGTTACAGATATTCTTTCGGACCGGGGACAGATCCGCGTCCGGAGCGGGAAAGGAGAAAAGGATCGGTACACACTGCTGGCCGATCAGACACTCAAAACCTTGCGAGAATACTATCGAGTGCAACGGCCCAAGGACTGGCTCTTCCCTGGAATGGTGCCCGGCCAGCCAATGTCTGTCAGTGCTGCTGAACGCAGTTTTCAAAGAGTGAGAACCCGAGTAGGCATCAATCCCAAGGCAAAGATCCATTCGCTCCGCCATTCGTTTGCCACTCATCTGCACGAAGCAGGTACGGATATCCGCTACATCCAAGAGCTTTTAGGGCATGTGGATATCCGGACGACTCAGCGCTACATTCGGATAAGTAAGCGTAATCTGGTGAATGTGAAAAGTCCCCTGGATGAGTAATGCGATTCTGTTGTAGAATTGGTAATGAAGATTCGTTTAATATATAAGGTTGTTAATCCGCGCGCCGATTAACACGTTGTTAGCCCGTTCAAGAATAAGGAGAAATTATGTCTAAGTCCATTGTCCGCAACTACAGCACTAGCTTTGAAGATGCATTTACTGCATGTGTTCAGGTTGTCCAAAAATTCGGTTACAAGGCAATTCAAATGGACAAAGCAAATGGGGTAATTACTTTTAAAACTGGTATGAGTATATGGACTTACCAAGGACAAGATATGTCAATCGTAATCCTTGATTCTGGAAATGGAGTAGCCAATGTTAGCATTGCGGGAAAAATGCACAAATCTGGGATTAATCCG
>CAZCPP010000452.1:0-3404 GCA_964500655.1 uncultured Anaerolineaceae bacterium
TTATATTAAATTTCTAAGGGGCTGTCTCCTCGACTTTTGGGACAGCCCCTTTTTAAATCTAAATGGAATTTTCTTTATGCAAGCTCGATAACTGCGCCAGCCTCTTCCAATTTATTCTTGGCATCCTCAGCAGCATCCTTGCCAACCTGCGTCAAGACCTTGCCGTCAGCGGTTTCGGCCAGAGTCTTGGCATCACCGAGACCCAGGCTGGTTAACTGGCGAATGGCCTTGATGACCTCGATCTTCTTAGGGCCAGCATCTTTGATGACCACGTCAAATTCACTTTTCTCTTCAGCTGCCTCAGCAGCGCCACCGGCTGGACCAGCAGCTGCAGCTACTGCGACAGGGGCAGCGGCAGAGACGCCCCATTTTTCTTCGAGCGTTTTTACCAATTCTGCAGCTTCCATAACGGAAAGCTCACTCAATTGATCAACCAACTTTTCAATATTTGCAGCCATTGTTCACGTACTCCTTACATAATTATATTTTTAGTTATATTGCGCAACAAATCGATCGATTACGCTGCGGCCTGGGCTTGTTCGGAATAAGCCTGGAGGACAGAAGCCAACGAACGAGCTGGTTCTGCAACAGTTCGAACCAATTTGCCAGCCGGTGCTTGTAGCACGCCCAACAATTGTCCACGGATGACCGGTAACGGGGGTAGGTTTGCTAAAGCTTTCACCTGTCCAGCATCAAGCAATTCTGTACCCATATAGCCAGCTTTAACTTTGATAGCCTCAACTTCTTTTGTCGCATCGGCCAAAGCTTTTGCGGAGGCAGCAGGATCTTCAAAAGCAAAAGATGCTGCAGAGCTATTTTCGAGCATTCCTTCAGGAATCGAAAATCCGTTTGCTTCAAAAGCCAACTTTATCAGTGTGTTCTTCACAACATGGAATTCGCCACCTGATTCTCGAATCTGTGCTCGAATATTTTCCATATCTTTCACAGTTGCACCGGTATATTCCACCAGAATCACGGACTGGCTGTTGTTCAACCAACCTTTGTACTGTTCGACAACTTCATTCTTTTTTTCTTTGGAAAGAGCCAAAAGACACTCACCTCCTTTCTATATAAAAGTCTTTGCCACTATCAGGCAAAGACTTTTGCAAACACCCAGGAGGGTCAGGCACGGTATGAGCCATAGTTCGCTTTTTGTCCTTACCTTAGCAGGATATTAAGCCCCGCAAATTGCGAGACGCCCGCCGTCATCGGCAAGTGGCATATCAGGTTATCGGGATTATACTACTACCCGGTTACCTCCAGAGATTGGGCCTCATTTGGTTCAATTTTGATACCGGGGCCCATCGTGGTAGCAACAGTGATGCGGCGAATATACGCGCCTTTCGCGCCAGCAGGTTTGGCTTTGCGAATGGCATCCATCAACGCAGCAAAATTATCAAACAGTTTATCTGATTTGAAAGAAACCTTTCCAATCGACACGTGCATGTTGGCAGTCTTATCAAGACGGAATTCCACGCGACCAGCTTTGGCTTCAGTAATCGCGCGTCCCAGATCATCCGGGCCAACAACAGTGCCAGCCTTTGGGTTCGGCATCAATCCTCTTGGGCCAAGCATTCGCCCTAAACGACCAACCTTGCCCATCATATCAGGTGTCGCGATGGCCACATCGTAATCCAATGGGCTACCTTCAAGCTTCTTCAAAGACTCATCGTCGTCAGCTACCATATCGGCGCCGGCTTCACGCGCTGCTGCAGCACCTTCACTTTGAGCGAACACCAGCACACGCAAAGTCTTACCCAGACCATGCGGAAGCACGACTACATCGCGTACCTGCTCGTCAGCCTGACGCGGGTCGAGCGCAGTGCGAATATGTACTTCAACCGTTGCATCGAACTTCGTCGAAGAAGTATCCGTCGCCAATTCCATCGCTTCACGCGGTGAGTACAACTTTTCAGGATCAATTTTGGCCTGAGCGGCCAAGTATTTTTTACCGTGTTTTGCCATCATAACCTCCGTGGTACAAGCGGGCGTGCAACGCACAACCCTCCCACCAGTTTAATCTGCTACTGTGATGCCCATGCTGCGGGCAGTTCCCTCGATCTGTTTCATTGCGCCTTCAATATCAATCGCATTTAAATCTTTCATCTTCAACTCAGCGATTTCCTTGACTTGTGCGCTAGTTACATTACCAACTTTTTCCTTGTTTGGTTCACCAGAACCCTTTTCAACACCCGCTGCTTTACGCAACAGAACCGCCGCAGGCGGTGTCTTCAGGACAAATGTGAATGAACCATCCGTGAAGATAGTAATTTCAGCCGGGAGCACTTCGCCCGGTCGGTTGGAAGTGCGCGCGTTGTATTCCTTGCAAAATTGCATTATGTTGATACCATGGCTGGCAAGTGCCGGGCCAATGGGAGGTGCAGGGTTAGCTTTGCCAGCTTCAATCTGCAAACGAACAACTGCTTTAAATTTCTTTGCCATCTTTACTCCTTGTACCGGGATGTACTCTCCGGTACGATGTGGTTTTAGCGGGCGCTTACTTGTACCAGGTTTTCTACCTGGTGTGGGTCGCCCTCCCACGCAACAGACCAAACGATTGGCCTGCTTCTGTATATCCTAAGCTTTCTCTACCTGTAGGAAATCCAGCTCTACTGGTGTTTCACGTCCGAAGAAACTGACCATAACACGCACTTTCGTGCGCTCCATATCAATTTCGGCCACCATGCCACGAAAATCGTTGAAGGGTCCATCGATAATACGCACCCGCTCCCCAACCTTGAACGTAACCTTGACCATTGGAGCATCCGCTTCCATACGCTTGACGATCTGGGAAACTTCATCTGCTCTTAATGGCGTGGGGTTATTCCCCATACCTACAAAGCCTGTCACTCCAGGTGTATTTCGAACCACATACCACGATTCTTCGGTTAGTATCAAGTTGACCAGTACATAACCAGGGAAAATATGGCGTTCAACAGTGCGCCGCTTTCCATCACGGACTTCGACTTCTTCCTGCGTTGGGACAACGACATCGAAGATCATGTCTTTCATGCCCATAGTCTCGATGCGCTGCTCAAGGTTGTGACGCACTTTATTCTCGTATCCGGAATAACAATGTATTACAAACCAATCAGAAGGGTCATCGTCTTGTTCCTGTTTAGATTCAGCTTCAGGTTCAGTTTCAGATACAGGTTCAGGTTCAATCGCAGGCTCGTCTTCAACGGTTTCCGTTTCAACAATCTCTTTTGAGGAGGGAACAGACGCTGATTCTTGTTCAGATTCTTCCTCCTCTTCAGGGGTTGCATCTTCTTTCTTTGCTTTGGTACTGCTTTTTGCCTTCTTGTCTTCTTTTTTCTTCTCTACTTCTTTTACTTTATCTTCCTCTACCGCGGGCTCTTTGGCAATATCTTTCTTAGCCTTTTTGTCTTCTTTTTCTTTCTTTT
>CAZCPP010000453.1:0-3380 GCA_964500655.1 uncultured Anaerolineaceae bacterium
GTCGAATTTCGCAACTATCTTAGTGCTTTTTCTTGGTTAGGAAATGATTTCGTCCTGCTATGAAGAATAATAACAAGAGCGTAAAAATAGCGATATACGCAATTAGATTTCCAACGCGACTGTAAAGAGTATTTGCCCTCTTAGTAGGCAATGAAGCCAGCAGGATGTGGTCGTTATCCTCAGAAGAGACCATGCTAGCGCGGATCCGGCCCTTGTTATCAAATCCCATAGAGGTCGCGCCATTGGCTGCCCGGAGAAAAGAGAAACCTCCTTCAATAGCGTGGACGCGAGCCATCAGGGTATGCCGGATGAGTATGCCGGGCCAGTCAAGACCGCCATTTAAGACCAAGTCAGCTCCCAGCCTTGAGTACCTGAGCGACATTTCCGGGAAATCATCATCATAACAAATATCTCCAGCCAAATTGCCGTATTTTGTTGGAATGACCTTTAACGGGGCAACCCCTGGCACACTGCCTTCGCCAGGTACTGGGTGGTGCTTTAGATATGTTTCAGCAATACTGCCGTCGTTCCGTATCCAGGTGAACTTGTTTATAATTACCTCCCCTTTGACCTGTTGGACTTTGGGCAGTGGTATAGCATAGGTTGCGATGATCGCGACGCGCTCGCTTTTGGCCACTCTGCTAAGAGCTCTTAAGAAGCTTGCTTCGCCTTTTTTTGACACAACGGTTGAGCCTTCGCCCCAGACAATTAGCTCAGCTCCATGTTTGGCAGCTTTGCGAGTGCGTTCAATGAGCGTCTGGTTGAGACTAAGTACTTCAGGGTCATTAGGATCAGGTGTGATCCCGGTGAACGGTACGCCGTTAACGATCGCGGCAGCCAGCACCTGCTTGCCTTGCGCGACACTACTAAGACGCAGATCACCCCAAACGTTCAAGGCAACAAAAACAATTATAAAGAAAATGATATGTATTTTATGTTTGGCCAAGTCATGCTCTCGAATGATGGACGCTAGCAGAGCAGCTCCCCAGGCCATGAGTGCGGAGATCCCGAGAAATCCGAACAATGATGCTGATTGCAAAAGAGGCAGATTAGAGACCTGAGTAAAAGCCAGCGAGCCCCAGGTCCCAAATGGTGTAAAAATGCTTGCAAATATTCAATGCTTACTACGACGACCGGAAAGGCGACCAGGCTGATACGGTTGCCAGCCCATTTGCGGATATAATCCCAGGCAAGAAAAGTAATAAAGTATCTAAGACCGATCACGGTCCCGGTCATTATAGAAAATCCCAGGGAAACATCTACAGGTTGCGATGTCGTTTTGGCGAGGACCAATATAGAGCCGGTAACGAGGGTTAGGAGTAGCCAGAGACGGCTTTTTACGCCATGGTAGAGTGTTACATAGAGCAGGAAGGGGATGAGCATGAACCAGGCGAACAGGTCCGCGCTGCCGCGCATATCAGAGATAAGCAATAAGAAGAGACCTGTCAGCAGCAACGAGCTTCCGCGTAAAAGCCAATTGTTTTTTAAATTATCATTATTCATTATTTTACCTCCGCACGATTCCACATCCACGCGGTTGCGGCAACCGTGGGAACGAACATGAACCACGTCCCAAACATTCCAAGTAGTATTCCTGCAAAAGGTGCGGGCAAGAAGTTGCCTACAACCATTTCGAAGGTCAACACACCTAAAGGCGACAGAAAGATGAACCAGCGGGGGAACAATGTTCGTCCGCTCAAGATCGCTACTCCATGCCAGATCGTGCCGCTAATGAAAGCAATTAACGCTGTTAGATCGCCCCAGAGAAAGTGTTCGACCAGTAAGCGCTGGGTCATTGCATAAAATGCCGAATCGGTCGATCCGACCAGGGCTTTTGCCTGCCCAAGCACGCTCAAGTAAGCAAACCCTATGTGCTGGACCCCCCCGATCATTAATAAGGCGTAGGCAAGCAAGGCACATGGTACTGTGCTAAGCCAAAATCCAGCACGCCGCATACCAAACCACCAAATTAAAGAAGAAAGCGCGTAAATCGGATAGAGCCAGCCGGGTGTTTGCGCCAGCATCACCAGCCAATGAGGGTGACCGTTTGCGGTGCGAATTGCGTCCCAAAACATCATGGTAGAATATTGGACGCCATTCAATTTGGGGGAGTAAGCGAAGATAAAGTCACCGACACCGTTCCAGAGCATTAAAATTGCGACAGTGACACCAAGTTTGCGAAGACGATTTTGTAACATGATCTCCCTCCTTAATTAGTATCAGCGCGTTTTGACAGCCAGATTGTGCTGGCAATTAAAGGAAACAACATGTACCAGGTGCCAAAAGGTGTGATAATAATTCCAGCCAATGGCGCCGGTAAAAGGGCGCTCGAGCTCGTATGAGCGCTTGGGAAGTTACCATAACATCTCAAGTACGAAGTTGACTGTGTAAGCGTTTAGTAGAGATGTCCTATTTTCGCGAGTAGAAATGTCCGCTTTAGCACTTTCAAGCGGACGCAACGGAAGTATGTGAATAGACAGTATCGCGTTCGGAATTGGCGCGAATATGAGACGGGCCTACGCGAGCGTGGCGGCCTGACCATCTGGATTTCGCTCACCGACGGCAAGCTTGCGAACTGGGATGCGCCCAAGCTGACGAAGAAGAAGCCGGGCCGCCGACGAAAGTACTCTAATCACGCTATTGAGACGGCTGTCACTCTGGGGCTGGTGCTTCATCTGGCGTCCAGACAAACCGAGGGATTCCTCCGGTCGTTGTTGGCTCTGCTGAAGTTGGACAATGATGTCCCCGATCACACAACGATCTCGAGACGCAAGGCGAAGCTAGGCGGAGTTTCTTTACACAAAGACAAACAGAAGATGCCGGTCCACGTCCTGATCGACAGCAGCGGTCTCCGAGTTCACGTGGGTCAGATGCGCAAACCGCCCAAGAACAGGGACTATCGTAAGCTTCACCTTGTTGTCGATGAAGTGACGGGCGATGTTCTCGCCTGCGATCTCACCAGCAGGAGCGCGCGCGATTCGGTTCGTGTTCCTCCGCTTCTCGCACAGATCGATAGGCCCATTGCGTCCGCCAGAGCCGACGAAGGGTACGATTCAAGGAACGTCTATGAGGCAATCGAAACTTACCACCCGGATCGTTCACCAAGGGTTTTGATTCCGCCGAGAAGGGACGCCCAACTTGCGCCAAAGTCGAGCGCGACACGTGAACGCAATCGCAACATCCGCTCATGGGCCCGGCTCGGCAACCGAAAGTGGCACACACGCTCGGGCTATGGCAAGCGGAGCAAAGTCGAGACGACCTTCTGCCGCTACAAGACCATCGTAGGTTCCGCGATGCGAGCGAGGGGCCTGGCGTCACAGCGAGTTGAGGCGAGAATCGGGTGCAAGATTCTGAACCGGATGACGGCCCTGGGAATGCCG
>CAZCPP010000454.1:0-3377 GCA_964500655.1 uncultured Anaerolineaceae bacterium
AGTCTGCTCTGTTTTGATCTGGCGGAATAAAGTCCGCGCTCCTCTTCTATTTTATATTTTCCCTGCAGCCTTGGCGCGTACCAACACCTTTTTTGCATTTTTGACCAGTGGCATATCGATCATCTGTCCATCGATTGCAAAGACGCCCTTTCCCTCTTTTTGATGGGCTTCAAAGCCTTTCACCAGATTCATGGCAAAGGCGATGGATTCATCATCCGGTGTGAAGGCTTCTTGTACTGGCTCAACCTGATTTGGATGAATGATCTGTTTCCCGCTGAAGCCCAGTCCCGCGCCAACTTGAGCTTCGCGTCGGACCTTTTCCAGGTTCTTGAAATCGACAGAGACGATGTCAATCGCTTGTAAGCCAAACGCCGCACAAGCCGTGATGACTGCCTGCCGCGCATACAACAACTCGAGCGATTCCTCTGTGCGCTTTGCGCCAATAGAAGCAGCAAAATCTTCCCCGCCAAAGATGATCGCGTCTAATCTTGGATGTGAAGCAATTTCTTTCAGGTTAAAAATCCCCTTGGCAGTTTCCACGCCCACCAGCATGCGAATTGAATTGATCGGCCAATCGTTTTTTAATTCTGCCGATGCGATGATCTCGCTGGCCCACTGGATTTGCTTATGTGATTCAATTTTCGGAATCACAATCCCGTCAGGATGAAAGGGGAGCATAGCTAGGATGTCGCCTTCCTCAAACCCTGAACCGACAGCATTGATCCGTGCCAGTTTCTCACTGTTATCAAATTCAAGTTCCTGCAGGGCTTTGGCGATGGTGACGCGTGCTTCAGCCTTGCGGTTGAGCGCTACGCCATCTTCCATATCCATGCAGATGCTGTCCACGTCCAGGGTCAGGGCTTTGGTGATCTTCTTCCAGTCGTCACCGGGCATGTAGAGTAGAGCGCGTCGAGAATGCATAAGATTTCCTTTTCTTTCACTCTGAGCCGAAGGCAAAGAGTCTCCAGACTTCGTGATAAGACTCTTCACTCTTTGCAGTCACTCAGAATGATATGTTGATGGATATTATACGTTCATTGCGAACCCCTGGGATATAATCCTCCCATCTCTCTCAACAGGATCATCCATGACAGCCACTCCCCCCGCAGTAGATTTTTCAAAAAAATGGTACGTGCTCGCCGCCGTGGGTATGGGCGTTTTCTTGGCCACCATCGACGGTAGTATAGTCAACATATCGCTACCAACCTTGGTGAGCTCGTTCCAAACAGACTTTGCCCTCGTGCAATGGGTGGTGCTTTCCTACCTGTTGACCGTTACCACATTAATGTTGGGTATCGGTCGCCTGGCGGATATCTATGGCAAGAAGCCGATCTACACGGCTGGCTTCGTTGTCTTTACGCTTGGCTCGTTCCTGTGCGGGCTGGCATCCACGGTCTACACGTTGATCGGATTCCGCATCGTTCAGGGGATTGGAGCAGCCATGATCATGGCGTTGGGAATGGCGATTATAACGGAGGCATTCCCCGGGTCTGAACGGGGACGCACGCTGGGGATGGTTGGCACAATTGTCTCAGTAGGGATCGCGCTAGGTCCTACGTTGGGCGGCCTGATCGTCAAGAACCTGTCTTGGAACTGGATCTTTTTTGTGAACCTGCCCATCGGAATCGTCGGCACCTGGATGGTGATCCGTTATGTGCCGGCCTTCAAGCCGCCTGGCGGACAGCGCTTCGATTACTGGGGCGCGCTGACGCTGTGCATCTCATTACTCTCACTGTTGGTGGCATTGACGCTCGGACAACGCAGAGGCTTTGGCGACCAGGTCGTGTTGCTCTTGATCGGGTCGTGGATCATTTTCCTGGCACTCTTTCTATTTATCGAACTGCGAATCGATCAACCGATGATCGACCTGCGCCTGTTCCGCAACAACCTGTTCTCGCTTTCGCTGACAACTGGGTTCATTATATTCATCTGCCTGGCCGGGACACTGATCCTGATGCCGTTCTACATCCAAAACGTGCTGGGCTATGACCCGCAGCAGACCGGCTTGTTGATGGCTACGGTTCCGGTTGCCCTTGGGATTATTGCGCCCCTGGCCGGTTCACTTTCAGATCGCTACGGCTCGCGCCCCATCATGGTGGCAGGGCTGATCATGATGACGATCGGATTCGTGGGGGTCAGCTCGCTGGATGCCGACACGACCGTCCTTGGATACATCCTGCGCTTTTTGCCTGTAGGTTTGGGGATGGGCATGTTCCAGTCCCCGAATAACAGCGCTATCATGGGTGCCGCGCCACGAAACCGGCTCGGAATCGCCTCCGGTATGTTGGCAGTGACGCGCACCCTCGGCCAGACCACCGGCATCGCCACATTAGGCGCGCTCTGGGCAGGGCAGGTCTTCAAGTATGTTGGAAGGGTGTTACCCGGTGGTGTAACCAGCGCGGGGATTGATGCGCAAGTGTTGGCCTTGCGAGATACCTTCGTGATCGTAAGCGTGTTGATCTTTATAGCGTTGTTGTTGAGTATCTGGGGGTTGGCGGAGGAGAGGAAGCGGAAAAAGAAGTCGCTCTGAGCGGAGCGACCAACGGCCGTCCGCCCCGCGAGGGCGCCAGCCCGAGACGGGGAGGCGAAGCCGACGCGACAGTCTCAAGGTTCAAGAAAGAGGGTATTGCCACACCCCATCGAGGCTCGCAATGACAAATACTAGTTGAGTATTTTCAAAAATCTCTTGCTTCCTCATACGTCACCTTTATTAAAACAGCTTGCTACCTGTAATGAATCTCAAACAGGTAATCATGTTAGAGAAGAAGACAGAAATATAAGATCTTCAATTTTTTTTCGATCTGGAACCACCGCTAATTGTAGGCAATCTAAAATTGTATTGCAAGCCCATAAATAATTAGATAATTGCTCAAATTGTTCGGTATCTAAACTACGAGATATTTCGGAATCGAAAGTAGTAAAATCGACCCCAAGGCTAGAACTAATATCTGATTCAATATTGTCAATAATTGCTGGGGGTAAACGTTCTTCGTTATATTGAAAAAGTAGACTTTTTGTGTTTATCGCCGCTTGTATAATATTATTTACTTTACTAAAGTCTAACTGTATGTCATCATTATCTACAAGGGAAAGGTTTACATAGAGAGACAAACAATTATCCATTGCTTTTCCGAGATGTTGTAAAGAAAATTCTAGATTTTGTATTTGCGTTCGATATCTTACAGGTTCTAATATTAACGGTTGGAATTGTGCTCGAATGTTTTCTAAAGAACGCAGCATAATAAGAAACAGAAATACAGCTCGTGTTTTTGGAGAAGCAAATTTACTAACGTTTGTTTTTTCCTCAATCCACAAAAATAAACTATCTGGACTTTGCCCTTTTTAGGGATTGATGGGATGGCATGAACCACCTGTGG
>CAZCPP010000455.1:0-3376 GCA_964500655.1 uncultured Anaerolineaceae bacterium
TTTGACCCTTATGATGCACTATCTTTTCACTATGTCTATTGTTTCATTTACTTCGGATACAAACTTGCCGTCCGCCCAGGTGACCAGGTAGTATTTTGCAACCCTAGTCCAGTTCACAGAGAAAAAGGTTTCGAATTTTATCAAGCCATTTCAGGGTTCTGCATTTCTATTGGTACTATGGCTTCACCCCCCAAACTACCAGGCTGCGATTTGTTAAATCTCGTGTGTACACCCAGGAAAGGATAAGATCACCAGCAGGGGAGAAACGCCCATAGCCATAATCAGGCATTGAATAGATGACTTCACCGGTTTCCACCTCCCAAAAGACTGTGCTGTACCCATCCGAGCCGATGAAAATGCGCCCATCCTTCGAGAACGATTGGGGATAGAAGTTGCCCCCCTCGAAAGTGAAGGAATTGCGCGCCCACCATCCTTGTGGGTCGAGCAGGATGATATGGTCCTCGTGTTTGCTTACGGCCAGACTTCCATCAAGAGTGAAAACCGGAGGGGAATAGTTCCTTAATTCTTTCCTCAGTTTGAGTGAAGAAACATCCCAGACCTTCAACCAGTAAGTGTTACCAATCCCTAATCCAGCGAGAATCTGTTTTCCATCCGGAGAAAATTCTACAAATGTTACCTGGCCCACATCATTCAGGGCGGCGATTTCCTGACCGGTGTCGAAATCGTAAAGGGTGATGGTAGAAGTATCATTCTCCTCTCTTATTCCCGCGGCCAAAAGTGCACCCTCCGGCGAAAGGGCACCGCTATTGAGAGGAACAGCCATGTCGTTGACAAGCTCCCCACTGGCCAGATCGTAACTTCGAATCTGGTCACGAGAAATAACCAACACTTGGGTCTCATCCGGCAAATAGAACAGCCCGCTAGCGGGATCGATCTCCAAATTAAGTATCTGTGCGCCGGTTTTCAAGCTCCAAACACAAAAGACAGTGCTCCGATCGTTTAAATTTTGTGCCATATAAGCGACATACGTGCCCATCGGGGAGATTGCCAGTTCGTAAATGCTGAAAGGGTCTTCATTTGGGATTTTTGCCAGCGGCTGGATGGCAGCGATATTTTCGGGTTCGATCAGAGGCATACCGGTGGGTAGAAATGGCGCGAGGGTTGGTGTAGATGGCCGCGGGGTAGACGTGGGCGGCAGGGATGTGGCAGTGGGAGGTAAGGATGTGGCAGTGGGAGGCGTGAATAACAGGCAAGAGAGTGACCCAATGAGAGCCAGACAAAACAAGAGGAAGTGTGCATTTTTATTCATGTCAATTCTCCAGTTAAAAAGAAGAAAAGGAACCCCGGCGGTTATATCTACCGCATGACCAGGAGAAGGTAGACCTTATTATTTTTCTCCATCCCTGGCTGATAGCCAAAACGGCTTGCGTAACCCGCAGGTGGGCGGTATGAAATGAAGTTGACTTGACGGAATTTGTTCGAGTACAGAATCAACTCCTTTTAGCGCCGAGAATCCCCGGCGTCCAGTAGTATCTTATTATTAAGTGGACGTGGCAGATCGATTGTCCAGAGGTCGAAAGAGACCGTCGTGCAGCACAGATCGCCACGTCCATTATCAATTAGCCCGAACAGTTGGAAGGGTCTTAGAAGACCGAATACTAGCGCGGGCAATAAGATTATACAGGAGAGCGCACCCGAATGACAACAGAATCAAAGGTTTATGTCGGGATAGATGTATCCAAAGGCACCCTGGATCTGGCAGTCCTGGAAGAGAACTGTGTTGAGCAATTTACCAATACGGTGGGAGGAATAAGAGATCTAGTCAAAGAGATGGTTGAACTGTCTCCATCCCTGATCGTGGTGGAAGTGACAGGCGGGTATGAACGCGCTGTGGTCATGGACTTATTTGAAGCGGGCTTGCCCGTTGCCAGGGTGAGCGGCTATCGAGCCCGCCAGTATGCTCGAGCCAAAGGCTTGCTGGCAAAGACAGATCCGTTGGATGCAATGAACCTGGCAGACTATGGGAAACATGTGCAGCCACGCTTGTTTGAAGCGAAAAGTGAGCAAGGGCAGTATCTATCAGGTAAATTAGCCCGACGCAGGCAGTTGGGGGAGATGCTGAAGGCAGAAAAGAACCGATTGAGGTTGGCCTATGGAGATATTGGCCCGTCGATAGAGCGAGTGATCGAGTTTTTGAGGGGAGAACTCAAGCAGTTGGATCAGGAGATACGAGCGTATTTGGATAGTGATCCTGAGTGGTTGGAACAGGAGCAGTTGTTACGGAGTGTTCAAGCAGTTGGTCCAGTGACAGCCGCGACATTGCTGGCAGAACTGCCGGAGCTTGGAAAGCTGAACCGCAAGCAGATTGCATCTCTGGTTGGGTTGGCACCCATCAATCGTGACAGTGGCAAGAGAAGCAGGTATCGGAAGACAGGAAAAGGACGGCCTTCAGTACGAAGTGTGCTCTACATGGCCACGCTGACAGGTACCAGGTACAACCCAGTTATCAGCAGGCATTATCAGCATTTATTGTCGAGAGGTAAGGAGAAGAAGGTTGCTCTGACAGCGTGCATGCGCAAGTTGTTGACCATCTTGAATGCCATGATGCGAGAGCAGAAGCCATTTCGATACGCTGCTATGCCTTGATTTTGTATCGAATCACCTGAAAATGAAACAACTGCCTTGACAATCAAGACAGTTGCTGCACGCTTTGTTATGTAGGAATTATTTAATTTTGTGCAATTTAGCAAATGCCTTAAAAAATTCGTCGATGATTTACTTTTCGTCAGTATCTACTACCTTATACAATTGGTATGCGCGCCGTAATAAAACAGAAAGGTGCTTATCAACTGGCAGAACAAAGATTTCTTTTTGTATATTGGGAATGATGTTTACCTTCACATACTTCTTCATCTCTTCATTGTGACTATAAACAATAAATAGCAAAAACAAAAAGCTAGTTATTATTGCGGAGGATGCATAATTAGTCTCTTCATAAATCTTATTGGAATGTACTCGAATAAATTCACGGAATGATTCGGGATGATATGAATCTATGGCGAGAGTATACAGGACATCCAAGTCTGAAAACACAAGATCGACAACATACTTGCCTTTTTTACTGGTCTCCAAATAAATGGAAGATTCACCAGCTTGGTATAATTTTGTGTCGATTAGCCCAAAGTTTTTACAAAGTTCTAGGCTCTTTTCAATATGTTCCGTTGAATAACCAAATTGCTTCTCGATGTATTTTATAGCCTTTTCTTCGGTTACCCTAAGCAGATCAACCCCACCTAATAATTGAATAATTCGTATAGTGCAAAGCCCTTGCCATTTTGTAGGTAAACTTTTTTCATCGAAATTTGGATAGTCTCCCTATCAAATGTTGACAGGTGGAACAGGGAGAGTAGTCAAT
>CAZCPP010000456.1:0-3363 GCA_964500655.1 uncultured Anaerolineaceae bacterium
CTCTCCGCCAGATAAAAAACCTCGGAGAATAAGGCCCTTTGAGGTTTTGTTTATTAGGTGAAGATCAGAAGATTTCCAGGGAATTATCTGTATAATATATTTGATAGGTATCACCTGTTGTTTGCACAACTTAAATCCGGCAACTAACATGTAAGGGGAGAAGGCATTGGCTATATCGTGGTAAGTCGTGGATTCTTTGATCGGAAAGGGGCTATGTCAGTTCAAGAAACGATATTCTATGTTGTCGTCATTATTGGGGGAACCATATGTCTGAGTGCCTGTAGTGTGCCAGGATTCAGGCCCGATGCTACATCAATCTCTGGTGGCCAGACTCCCTCAATTATTCTTCAAGACTCCATTCAAACAGCACCTTCAATAACTATATCCCCCTCAACATTGACCGCGACAGCTACCCTTACCGAGATCAATCAGGACATGGTTCCGTTCAGCTACGTTGATTCGGTAGCAGACCTGTTATCTGATCCATATGGTCGCGTGCGATTGTTCGCCCCGGAAGATGGATCGCTTTGGCTTATTCCCACCAGTGGATATGAAGAGCAATCGGTTGCGCGTTGGGAGACTGACAATCGTCAGATCATTTTTATTCGGGACGAGGAAACGAAAGTCACAGTAGATGAGGATGGGCGAGCATGGGTCGTCCGTAGGGATGCAACCCAAATTGAAATGTGGGAAGGAGGAAGTTGGACTGTTTTTGGAATCGATCAGGGTTGGGCAGACATTACTCAGCGAAATGACATTTGGTGGGCACCAAAACCCTGGTCTGTGGCGAGTGATGCGCATGGGAAAATATGGTTGCCAACCCAAGGTGATATTCGCGTATTTGATGGTAGCCATTGGACAATTTATACAACAGATGATCTGGGATTTTCAAAACCAGAGTGGGAGGAACTTGGCATCTATCACACGATTGCTTTTCTAGATGATCGAGACCAGATATGGGTAAGTGAATGTCATTATTCCCCCCTTGGACCTATGGGGGGCAATGGTGTGCGCTGGTTTGATAGCAACCTTTGGCAAGGTTTAGATTCTCCCATTGGGCAAGTGTGTGTTTCCTTGTTGACCGTCGCCCCAAGTGGGAATGTGTGGATAGGAGTCGAAGATGCCATCTGGCGCTATCAACCGGTTGATAATAATTGGACTTTTTATCATCTTTTGGAGGCGTCTCTTTTCGGGTTTAATTTCAATCACCCAATCGATATTCTGATCAACCGCGATGGGGATGCCTGGGTGATTGTGCAACTATGCGGGGGTGCAAACTGTGATGGTGAATCTTACCTTTACCGTATTCATGCAGGAGAGGGGTCCGTAGTTGCAGGACCATCAGATTGGCTTGAACCACCTAAGAAACTCTTTGCGGGTCGTGACGGACGAAACTGGCTGTTGTGGGAAGGTGTCTTCTACCAGATCGTTGGTGGCGACTTGGTTCCAATCGTCTCAATTGACCCTAGAGGCATCACTATCGATCCCGCTGGGCGAGTCTGGGTCTTGGTGGGGAAAAAGGAAGAGGCTGCCTTATGGGTTCTGGATGTCACAAAAGCGAAGTGATTATTGATACGCATTCTCAATATTTTCATGAATGGAGAACAAGATGAGTAATAAAAGATCAGCCAACAAAATTCGTTTTTCGCTAGGTATTACCTTATCTGCCCTCAGTGGTGTGATGCTTTTATTGGCGTTCCCACCATATGGGATCTGGTGGCTGGCCTGGTTTGCTTTTGCACCAGGCATCTTTGCACAGTTCCGACTGTTTCCACGCAAATATAGCAGCCTGGCTTCGGCCATATATCTGCTGGTTTGGCTGGGACCATACATGGCGCGTCTGTTCGGTACAGAGTTCGGTCCATTTTTCACATACCTGGGTGTGTTAATAGCTATCCTTTCATATTTCATGAATACCGAGCGCGTATTTATTGAGAGTACAGGCTACCGCTGGATGGTTGTACAAGGGGTAGTTGGTTGGGTAGGCTTCGAGATGGTACGCGCAACATTTATCCCGCTTGTGGCGACCAGTGCATTCATTGGCTATACCCAGGCCACGCAGGCATGGTTGATCCAGCCTGTATCTGTCTTCAGCATTTATGGGTTAAACATTGTGATAATGATTGTGAACTATGCGCTGGCGCAAGCAGCAATTGCTTGGTACGACCGCTGGCAGGCCCTTGATGCTGATGTGGCACTTAATATTGGCATTGCCCGTAACTGGTTGATAGGAACAGTCCTGCTCGTGGTTGCCTGGATCGGCTTCAGCTTGGCCATCTTGAACAGCGAAATGCAGGAAACACCAACAGTTCGGGCAGCAGCGCTGCGCTCCGGTTTCCCGCTACCGGCCCATCATGATGAAGTAAATGACGATCAGGTTCGCTTCGATACCTTTGCACGTCAAGCGCTCCAAGCGGCTGATCAGGGTGCACAGGTGCTCTTCACTTCGGAGATGATGTTCAATTTCGACCCCCAGGTGATATTTACAGAAGAGTTTCGGGCTATCGCCAATGAGACGGATACGTACATCTTTATCGCCTATTCGGTCATCAAAGAGGGCGAGCCGGGGCGTAACCAGGCCGTACTGTTGAGCCCGGACGGAACCTTCTCGGCCGTCTACAACAAAACCCACATTCCGCCGGGCGAATTTTACGATGTAGAAGGTGGACAGTACCCCATCTTTGCGACTGAATTTGGTGAGATGGGAAGCATGATCTGCCACGATGGCAACTATACCGACATCGCTCGTTATCTGACGCAAAACGGTGCACAGTTGATCGCGGCCCCCTTCAAGGAATTCCCGGGCTTCGGCGAACAGCTCTGGCAGAACCTGACCTTCCGAGCAGTCGAAAATCAGACCGCTGTGGTGGTGACCGGGGCGACCAGTGTTGCCGCCATTGTTGATCCCTACGGAAGGCAAGTTGCGCTGGATGTCAACAAAGAGGGATCTGATGTAATCTTGGTTGGAGATGTTATCATGGGTTCTGGTGAGAGAACTCTCTATACTGCACTGGGCGACATACTCGGCTGGGTCACACTGGCAGGCTTGGTTGCCTTTATGGTTTTCCAGGCTGTTATTGAGCAACGTGCCAAGAAAACTGCACAGTTAGATATGTAATCAAAAAACTGTCAGGTCTCGAAAAAATAATTAAAATAAAAGGAGATAGTAATGAACAAGTCGAAACTCACCTGGGGAATCATTTGTCTGGTTATTGCAGGGGTACTGACCGTTGCAAATCTCACTTTGCCACCAGGAAATGTGCTGTTCCAGGTTGGTGATGTCAACATGCCCTGGATCCCGCCAGTTGTGCTAGTAGCTTAGCAAACATCAATTGTTGGATAGAGGCTATGCAATTTAATGCG
>CAZCPP010000457.1:0-3358 GCA_964500655.1 uncultured Anaerolineaceae bacterium
ATCGAGGGTGGCACTATAAAATTCCGGCGGCGTGCGGAAGGGACGTGCAGTCACCATCCCGACGTTGGGATATGTTTCGAGAATTTCAATTGAGCGTTTCAACCAGTTAGGAGAAAATAATACGTCACTATCTGCGTAGGCAATGATCTCACCCGGCGTCCCTGCCAGAATTATATTCCAGGCACCACCTTTGCCGACATTCTTTTCGGACAAAATCAAATACTGGATTCGACCATCTTCCTTTTCCTTTATCAGGTAATCCCGAGTTTCTGGGCAAGAGCCATTATCAAAGACCAGCAGGTCAAAAGGTAGACCAGCGTCTTTGCGCATCGAGTCCAGACTGACTTTGAGCACATCCAGGGTTTCTTCGTAGAATCCGCTCAGGAACGGGATGTAAGTCAGCATGGCGGCTGTGATCCGCTCCGGTTTAGCTACCTCTTTGACAAATTTTGCTGGGTTTTGACCTTTTCTCATATGAAACCTTGCAGGGGCGTAGCATGCTATACGCCCCCACATACATTATTTGAATAATCTCTTAGCCATTTTCACCCAACGCTTTGGGCGAACGACTTTTTCCAGAATATTTTCCGGTAAAAAGTAAAAAAGCTTTCGTAAGAATATTTCCACTCTGCGCCAGAAACGTCCCCACGAAGGGACGGGGAGAGCAAGTATTCCGTTTTTCAACTGCACAGTGGCATCTAGGATAGTGTAACGTACTGCCGCCTGTCCGCCGGCAAGACGGACATTCTCGTCCGTTTCGGGGTGAGAGTAATGCGACTTTCCATCTGGCAGGTGATGGTAATCGTGGTTTTGGTGCACGATCATGACCGAGGGTGTGCAGTCGATCACCGGCCATTTTTCCTGATGGGCTTTGTAGATCATCCAATTGTCCCAGCCTGCTCTACCGATAGCAAAATCTGGTATATTCGTATAGCAGGATTTGGGAAACAGGAAGAAGTCGCTTCCAGCTGGGCGGTGAAGATTGCCGTGATCAAATACGGTAGACCGTAAGTCCTCTTCCCAACCTTTGGTGAACTCAATAGGTTGGGATACATCCAAATCCCATCGTTGGCTCAACAAAACGAATTTTTCCTTTAATTTCGCCGCCTGTTTTACCGCTTCGAGGAAATCGGGTATCAGGATCATGTCCGTGTTGATGATGCAAAGCAATGCACTTTTGCTATTATCTCGCGCGAGTTGAAACATGGATGAGATTAGAGGCGTACCGTTGATATTATATGTGACATTGGACATATATCGTACGCCTAGTTCCTGCGATTCTTCGACAAGACCGTCGTCTTTCCCCATCAGAAATACTTCTACATTTGGCAGCTGAGTCCACGATTTGATGGCATTACGCTGGATGATCGCAATGTGGGGATCAGTAAAAGGTTTAGGAGCAGAGAAAAATGTGATTAAAGACATTTTATTCGTCGTAAAGAGTTTTATGTCGCACAGAAGAATTGATAGTGGCCAGCTCAGGATCTTTTTGAATTAGATGAAGAATATCTTGCCATGAAAAATCATCGCGGTTATTAAAACGATTGAAGAGTTGGCGCATAAATTCCAGATCTTCAGGTGTGTCAACAGTCCAGCGCATATTTCCATAATCGGGCTCATGATGTAATTGAACAATCTTGAACCCTCGTTGAGAAATCCCCTCTGAGAGTTGGCTGTTAACAGTTTTCAACTCAACACCTTCGTAAAGATAAGGTACGACATGTTCACGATGAATGGGTTTTGTCGATTCTTCCCAGGCTTTTTTCAATGCCCTAAACGTGCAAACTTCCGTATCCATCCCGATTGGGTAGGTTCTACTCCAAGGTGATGGCAAGCGATTACAGGAAAAATCAAATGAATCTTCGAGTAAAGTGTTGACACAATCATCAATCAGAGCCGGGTCAATAACCGGGCAGTCGGCCGTAACGCGCACTACCACGTCTGCTTTGGCTTGAGATGCGGCTTGATAATAGCGATCGAGAACATCATGAAGGCTACCACGGATGTTTGAGATGCCTTTCGAATGACAGAATGCAGCTACGGGGTCGTCGGATACGTCCGTAGTTGTTGCCACAATAACGTTATTGACTGTCGTTGCCTTTGAGGTTCGCGCAACGACATGTGCCAACATTGGCTGTCCGGCAATATCCAGCAATACTTTCCCTGGAAGGCGGGAGGAACTCATCCGTGCTTGGATGATGGCGATAATCCGGTTAGACATAAACCTTTTTTTTCTTTGCTGGCTTCTTAGTGCGTTTTTTCTGATCCAGCTCTTCCATCTGTTTACGCTGCCTTTGTATAGCAAAACTGCGTTTCCACACTGATGGGAGCATCATAATCACACCCAGTAAAACGCCAATACCTAGTGCAACAATAAGGAATAAGCCAATCGTTCCATGGATTGCGTAACCAAAAAAATCAATCTCAACGATTGTCTGGTTATAGCTGGAAAAAAAAACAGCCAGAATAGCGACTGCAACTATAATTACAAGCGAGAAAAACATGGATATCTCCTTTAATTATATGCAAGCTTCACGACCTCTTTGTAAGTATCAAGCAATACTACTGCACTATTATTCCAATCAGCACGCTCCTCTGCAGTAGCACGAGATGCCTGCCCAATTTTGGTAAAAGACTCGCGTTGATTCATTGCCTGTACGATTTTCTCCGAAAGTACATCAACATTGTTGTCTGGAAATAACCAGCCATTTTTGCCCTCGGTAATCCATTCTTTATTTGACGGAATGTCTGATACAAGACAGGGAAGGCCACATGCTAACGCTTCCATCAGGGAGACCGACGAACCGTCTATATGTGAAGGGCTGATATAAACGTCAGCCCAATGATACCAGCGCGGTAGTTCAGTTTGTGAAATTTGACCGCCGAATGTGACTCGATCGAGTACGCCGCCATTGAGCAGGATTTGACGAACATGCGTACCTTGTGAGCCACCACCCAGCAGAATCAGACTTAGCTCAGGCCTGTTTTGTGCCACTTTGACAAATGCCCGTGCTAGGATGTCTACTCCGTAACGCGTTTCCCAGGAGCGGTTGCATAATAATGTGAATTTGCCATTTTCTTCACTCCCCCCCCATTTTTTAGGAGTGAAATGATCTAAATCTACACCCCAGGGGAAAACAACGGTGCGATCGGGATCCATGCCATAATCAATAGCTGTATCTCGTGTTACCTGCGCATCGCTGGTGAAATAGGTGCTGCGTTGGAAAACATAACTTGTCACCCATTGCCACCATTTCCCGCGGTGGATGTATTCCATCAAATCAAATCCCCACGATACTGTGAGAATTGGATGAAAACTTGTCAACACAGCAATAAAGGCGCAAGTTTGGATGGGACC
>CAZCPP010000458.1:0-3353 GCA_964500655.1 uncultured Anaerolineaceae bacterium
GCGGGGGGCTGCGGGAAAAGTGCCACTATGGTAACTCGCCAGCAGCCTACCCTACGTGGTGGGCCAGTGAATTCGATGGGGATGATCTTTTCTTTGGCCTGGTCTCTGGCTTCGAATTAGAAATGGGGTATTTTTCGCTTTCAGAATTAGAAAGTGTCACCGGGCCGCTGGGTTTGCCCATCGAGCGGGATCTGTACTTTGAACCAAAAACGCTCAAGGAACTGATGGAATTGCACGGATCAGGGTAGGGGAGTAACCCGTTTAATCAAGACCCTTTGGATTTGCCGGGCTATGTCAATGGCGGAGAAAGGCGCATTAGCTTTCGAGTCTCAGCTTCAATAAGGCAATCGTTTCCTCGCGCAACTTCGCTTTCGCCCGATCCTTTTGGCTTTCTGTCAGGAATTCACCTACGCCATCCAGAATGCGGCGGTTGCTCAACTTTTCTAAGCTGCTGATACTGATTTCGAGAAATTCATCCATGGACATTTGGGTACGTTCCTCGACAATCTCGCGATTGATCGGGAACCGATGCTGGAGGAAGAACCAGACGTCGTAGATGTCGCGGCTGGTCTTACCCATGCGTTCGTGCATGGCTACCAATTTGTGCGCAAACACATCCTCGGGAACCATCACGAGCATGGAAACCCCTAAATAGGTTTTTATTTCATAGCGCGATCCAAACTGCCTCCGGTTGATCTCCACCTTGATGTGCCGAGCTCTATCCTCGTAGGAAAGAACAAAGAAGATCCCAAACCGTTTGCGGCTCGCTTCCCTGACCGTCCCGTATTTCTTGACGATATTCGCGACGTGTTCGAATACGACTTCCTCCTGGCTCTCGTCTAATAGATCGAAGTCGAGATCGACAGAGAAGCGATCCAGTCCGTAAAAGATCAAGGCCGCTGTGCCTCCCTTGAACCCCAGGAAGGGAGAGATAGTTGTGTCTGTAAAAATTTCCTTCAGGATTTGGAATAGGATGGTCTTATGGGTGGATATGTCAAGTTTCATGATTTAATTCTCGTTCGAGTGCTCGATTTGTTTATAAAGCCTGTCGACACGCTTAGCCATTCTTTGATTGTGATAGATCGGAAGAATTTCGAACACGCTATTCCAGTCCAGGCTGTTGAGATTGTCGAAGTGGTAATCAACGCGATTATAGAGCGTATCCAAGAAAGCTCTTTCCTTTGTAGCGAGTGAGGTTTCGTCCCTGTTCTCTACACCCTGAGAATTGGTGAGAATAGGCGTCCTGATCTTTTTGAATGAGTATATCTGCCCATCTATTTCGATATCCCGGGTCAAATACGAAGCGGCAGTGATTGCTGTATAGAATTGGAAAATGAGACCTTCTCGAGCAAGGACGGTTTCGAAGCTCACATAAGAGGGGGCAAATATCCGGGTGGCTAACTCCAGCTTGTCGTAGTTCTTATCTTTGGCGTAGACCCCCCTTCGAACTCGGTATAATTTTCCGTTTTTCACATACTTGGTAAGGCGTACGCGTGTAGAACCCGTGCTGGGTTCTCCCCATAACAAAGCTACGTCTTTGAGCGTAAAGACGGTCTTGGGGGAGCGTAGGATGGTTTCGAGATATTGGCCTTTTTGCATCATATGAACTATAGGTTACCTTTAAGCTAACTTTCAGTTCATATATTACAGTAGGCTGTATGCAATGTCAAGTAGTTTCTATGTGCATTTCTTATGTGCGTAGAAACGCTCTAAAAAAGCTGCTATGCTAGGATTATGGCAGTAGAAGGGGAGGGGATCGAGAAATCAAGACAGCTAGCGGAGAAATTGGCTGCCTGGGATACTCGCATCGTACAGGTCGCAGCTATAGGAGAACTTGCTGAAGATACTAATATCGACTTAGTATGCAGCTTTGAGCCCGAACCAGATGGGGATGCAACCGGCTTCTTCTGGATCGTAAACCTGCTCGCGCGAATTGAATTTGAAGGCCTGGATGAACAGCTTGCCGTTCCATTCGCTTATGAACTGGGCTTCAAGCTCGGTGAGCAAGTATTCTTACCAAATGGGGAAATCCTGAAAGAACCTGAAGAACTTAAGATTTTGTGGACTGCAAATGCAGAATAAGGGAAAAAGCATCGAAACAAACGCTTTGACTCGCATCATAGCTACTGCCCTTGGCTTGCCCTGGATCGAGATCGTTAAAGAAGCCTGGAAACTAGGACGCAAGATTCTACGCGGATTGGTTCATGAAGGCATGTACGAAGTGCTGGAATATGAATCAACGCTTGAATTGCATGACAAAGGCGGAAAACGAGCTACCTTCAAGAAGCGCAAAAAGGTGCGTTACCTGCAAAACGAGATCATCGCTTACCAGGATTATGGCTGGGGAGATGGAGAGCAGTTCCTGGAGTACAAATCCAGGCCAGGTAGGAAAGTAGATCAATACAAAGCGGGCTACAAGACCTACATTCTGCTTTCCCTACGTGAATTGAAGAATAGGGGAGACGAGGATGAGTTCCACATCCAGTGGAAGATCAGGAACGGCTTTCTCAAACCAGACGGCTTCTGGGGAACCGATGTCAGTAGCAGAACCAGACATATGAAGGTCAATGTCATATTTCCTAAAAACAGACCACCCCAAAGTGTACGCTTGGTTGAGAACAATATTCGCCAAACCAATATCTTGGAGAATAATTCGATCAAACAGTTACCAGATGGCAGATGGCAAGTGACTTGGGAGAAAAGCAAACCCCGCTTGTACGAGCATTATGTTATTCGGTGGGATTGGTAAAAAAGAGACGACAGATCCGCGGTTGACTGCCGTCTCAGCGTTACTAGTTCCCCGAATGGGGTATCTCGTTCCCCGAATGGGGTACTAACCAGATCCGCCGCCCATAGCTCACTCTCCTTTCAGGAAAAACAAAAGCGGCCGCCAGGGACAATCGCAAAAAAAAGGAGGGGACTTCAATGGAGACTGAAATGGAAGTAATGCAAGTGTATTATACACGATAACGTGTGAATTATCAATATTTTTTCTTTGGCCCACGCCGCCGGTCTTTTGCAAGATATTCTCGAACAGCTTGCTCAGTAGTCACCCAATTGCGGCCTAGTTTTTTTGCCCAAATGTTTCCCTGCTCCGCTAAACGTCGTAAATGGTCATGGGACAATCCACTAATTTCCGCCGCCTTGCTTAGGGGGATTAAATCATCCAGGCTAGGTTGATAATCTTCACTATCTGTACTCATCTAGCCGTTTCTCTTGTATTAATCTACTGTAATTATATTTGATAAAGTAAAGAAAATGGCTGCTTGAGTAAGAATTCAGATCCAACAATAGATTAATTGCGGATTCCGGTGAAATCATCCACTGATTCCGGTTTATGTCGTCCACTTTAG
>CAZCPP010000459.1:0-3342 GCA_964500655.1 uncultured Anaerolineaceae bacterium
ACCAAAGGTTTTTGCCGAATTTTTTTTTTTCTTCCTATCAGTCTATAAAAAAAGACTTTTCTCACATCATTGGTAATTACATAATAACCACTAACAAGCCTGCGATAAACTCGATGATATTTAATATATCTATCCATGCCCAAAATTATTTTTAATTTTTCAATTAAGTATCGTCCTAGTTTCCTAAGAATCATGTTCTATCTCCAATTCGGATACCTCGATTTTCTCCTAAGTTATCCTCGAACAAGGTGATAAGCCCAAAGTAAATCAGCAAACCACTTTTTAGGAAAGATGAAAATAGTAATACCTATTACAAGCAGGGAAAATATCGATTTTGTTGCGAAAATTCCAAATGAATTATTTAAAGAGAAGGTTTCAATGACGGTTGGTGTGACAAAGGACGTTCCAAATAAAACAATGGCTATTATCAGTCCTATTTTTTGAGAAACGAAAAAATCAAAGAATGATAATCCAAGCAATCTAGTTCCTAAATACCCGTTCAAAATGTACATCATAAATGATGCTGATGTAAAACCTAATGCAGCCCATTCAATACTATATTGGCAACCAATATAACTCCCAATGCCAACCATCGAAGCATATAACAAATGATTTCGAAACTGTGAGTAAACAGCACCTTTTGCCCTCGCAAGGGCATCAGCAAGTGTAAAAATAGATATGAATGCCGCATTGATGCTTAAAATTGCCAAGCTTGGAGCCGCTTGTAACCAATTATCCCCAAATAATATACTGACTACTTCATTCGATGTAATTGAAACAAATATAGCTACAGGAAAAGCTAAGGAAGAAGCTAAACTTACAATTGCAAGATAGATTTTTCTAAGATTTTCACTGTCGTTTTGCATACGTGAAAACAAAGGAAAAAGAACCGAAGTTACAATGGATATAATTCTAGTAAAGGGGGTGGTAATAAGTTGATAAGCACGTTGAAATAAACCTAACAACGCTGAATTAAAGAAATTGCCTATTAATAATTGGCTTGAATTTCCGGCTGCAAAATTGGCAATTCGTGCAAGAGTCATGCCGGAACTAAATCTTATCAATGGCCTGAAATCACCCCATGAAAATCTAAATGTTAATTTGAAGGGCGATAGAATAAACAACATTATTCCTCGAAAGATAGATTGGGATAATGCACCGATTACCAGACTCCAAGCACCAAACCCTCTTGATGCAAAGAATATCGCAATAATTCCTGGGCCCAATAAATATGGGATATTATTGATCCAAAACAATCTGTTGAACAAGAAATTTCTTTGTACAAGTGCATCAGAAATAAAGGTGGGGGCATTTAATAAAAATATGAAGGATAAAGCTCGAAAGATATTTTGTTCATTTTCATCATGCGAAACGACTGGAATAATTAACCAAAGACTTACCCAAACAAGCAATCCAATTATCAAAGACAATATCAATCCAATTGTTAAGTGTTTCTGTTCTAAGTCATCTTTTTGAATGATGGCGGGTACTATGCCTGCCTCTGATAACTGAGCACTAAATCCAATAAAAATCATAGCATATACATACACTCCAAATTCAGCTGGGGTAAGTAACCGGCTTAGGGCAATTTGAATGGAAAGCCCTATTAAAATCTGGGAAATGCTAGATGCTGTTTTCCAACCAAGGCTATGTATAGCCGACTTAGATATTGATGACACATTGATTATATCCATAACTAGGAGGACAATTTATTTAGATTTCTTTATGAATAGTCACCAAAGGTGAAATATAAATTATCAAGTCAAACGTTATTTGATAAGATGGGCCATTGCTAACTATTCCAAGTGATGGGTTAGTTTCCAAGTCAACCATGCCTCCGCCCTTCCGACATGACAGTATGTCAGACTGGGGAATCAACTACATGAGTATTCCTCACGCTATAGTGTATAAATTGGAACGCAAGGAATACTCGGATTTGTTTATGTCGCTAGGACTTTCCTTCAAAAGGAAATTGTCCCGCAAAGGATTATCCCATTTCAAATGATTGACTTCAATTACAGAAAAGTTACAATAAGCAATAGTAAAATTGATCCGTAACGTATGAAGCAACCAATTCCTGGTAAGGTCGTAGAGATATGTAGTCATTGAAATCAAAATTAAATATGGAGGACAACATGTCTGAAGAAAAAGTTCGTACTGAAGAGTTTCGCGTGGATGGCGAGGAATTAATTTCCAAAATTAAGAACCTGGTTAATGAAGGTAATATCCGTCGCATCATTATTAAGAACAAAGAGGGAGAAATCGTGATGGAAATTCCGGTAACTCTGGGTGTGGTAGGGGCGCTGCTCGCACCCCAACTGGCCGCGCTGGGAGCCATCGCAGCATTGATCACCGAAGCAACGGTAGTGGTCGAAAAGGCCGAATAGAGTAAAATTTGACAGGCAGAAATTGCCTGTCAAATTTTTTATGGAGGTAACATGAAATGAATTCTTACCGAAAAGAACTCTGGTTCAACGTTCCAACCCGGCGCGCTTTTGTCAACATCACCCGTGAAGTGGAAGATTGCCTGCGTGAAAGCGGCATTCAAGAAGGGTTGGTATTAGTAAATGCGATGCATTTACAATACCTACTTTGCTACCACGTTTGATTTCACGAATATCCCCATCCCATTCCCCCACTAAACTAGTAATGTAAAATCTTCTTTCTTTAATTAAGACCCGTACTTCTAAAATCTCAAGCAATCGTCGTTTTGTTTCATAGTCCGCATTCTCTAATCCCAACTGTACATCCTGAGCAAACTCAATAATGTTATCAATCGTATCATCCGTTAGCTTTACTTTTTCTAATTTAACTAACAATTCTTCCCTCCGTTTATTTAACGCCTCGTGACGCATATTGAGAGCTTCCATATCTTTTTCAAGAGATTTGCTAACTATCCCTGTTGCATATCTAAGTGCCTTCCCAATTTCTATTGCTTCACCTTCTGTTGATTGGATCATTGACATCACTGCGTCTAACTCTTCTTGTTTCGGGTTTAGTGAGTTCGCTTCATCGTTTTGAGCAATTCGTAAATAATTCTCTAATTCTTCAATATTGAGAAAAATCGCAAGAATACTCTCCCACACATCCGCTTCAATTGCTCCTGCACGAACTGAACGGGCAGAACATGCTCGTTTTTCAAGTTTTGAGTGATGATTATTTCGCCAAGAGCATGTATAGTAGCGGTGGTTGCTGAAATACTCCCCAGATCTGGAATACCCACAATCACAGTTGATTAATCCACTTAACAAATAGTCATGCTTTTTATTTCGTCTTGCCATCTGCTTGTTTTTCTGCCTTTGCGTTTGTGCTGCATCCCAAAGTTCACGTTCAACAATAGCG
>CAZCPP010000460.1:0-3336 GCA_964500655.1 uncultured Anaerolineaceae bacterium
GCTCACCCCAACAAGGTTTTTGACCTGATTTTGCTACTTTAAGAAAGCCCTGCCCAACAAATTAGGTTTGATTGATAAGTTTGTCTTAATCAGGTAGTAATTCTTATCAGTCACATTTTTATAGGCCAGATACAAGCGATTTTAGCATACAAAGGACGTAAACCTTTGCTTATGATACTGGAGGCTGATTTGAAAAAACTACTTATTCCATCCCAGACCTATACGCCCTCGTTCTGGTTCGATTTTTAGGATTTCGATTTCAATAATATCTCCCACTTTCAGCACCGTGCCATGCGGGATTTGACTTTTATGCAACAGTCCATCTTGTTTGACACCGATATCCACAAAGGCACCAAAATCGACCACATTTCGAACGGTTCCTTTCAAACTCATGCCTGCTACTAGATCCTCCATCTCTAACACATCCGAACGCAGGATTGGGGTGGGAGCCTCAGCGCGTGGATCTCGCCCCGGGCGCACGAGTTGTTCGAGTATGTCTTTCAAGGTCGGGAGGCCGCAATCCAGGTCAATGGCCAAATCCTCTAGCGAGGTTTTAGCAGTGAGTGCTTTGAGGGCGGATTTCCGCTCGTTAATAGCGGAGGCAGGCGAAAGTCCAGTTTGAGCGAGCAAGGCTTCGGCTATGGCGTAGGATTCCGGATGAATGGCGGAAGCATCCAATGGATTAGACCCATCCCGAATTCGTATAAATCCTGCGCTTTGTTCAAAGGCTCTAGGCCCCAAACCGGGTACTTTGTGTAACTCTTGACGTGATTTAAATTCACCTTTGGTATCGCGGTGTGCAACGATGTTGGTAGCCAGCTTGGGGCCGATTCCCGCTACATGTGTGAGCAAAGCCGGGCTGGCAGTGTTGACATCCACGCCCACGTTATTGACCACGCTTTCGACTACGCCATCTAGGGCATGGCTGAGAGCAGTCTGGTCGACATCATGTTGATACATTCCCACGCCAATGGACTTGGGATCAATCTTAACCAGCTCGGCCAGTGGATCTTGTGCGCGCCGTGCGATAGAAACCGCGCCACGGATGGAAACATCCAAATCGGGAAATTCGACTCGCGCCAGGGGGGAGGCGCTGTAAACAGATGCACCCGCTTCGTTGACGATCAAATATTTTGTTTGTAAGGGCGAAGCATGCTTCGCCCTTACAAGTTCTGCCACCAATTGCTCGGTATCACGTGAAGCGGTGCCATTGCCAATCGTGATCAGCGTGACCCGATGACGGTTGATCATCTCTTCAAGGATAGAGATTGCTTCATCCCATTTCTTCTGCGGGGGGTGTGGATAAATAGCACCGCTATCGAGCAGCTTACCGGTGGGATCGACTACAGTCACTTTGCAACCAGTGCGGTAGCCAGGATCAATGCCCAGTACGGTTTGACCGGCTAGCGGCGGTTGACCGAGCAGTGCGAGTAGGTTAGTCGCAAAGACCTGAATGGCATGCCCATCCGATTTTTCACTCAACTCTCGGCGCACGTCGCGCTCAATAGCAGGCAACAGCAGGCGCGAGGCAGAATCTTGAATAGCTTCTTCAAGCTGCTCGGCAAACGGACTAAGGATGTCCTCTTCGAACTCAGCCTGGATAGCATCAAGCCAATCACGCTCGTCAATGTGTATGCGTACTTTGAGAATGCCTTCCTTTTCACCACGTGCGATTGCCAGTGTCTGATGTGGTTGCAGGCGATCTACACGCGACTCGAATTGATAATAGCTTTCATAGACGCTTTTTTCATCGACTGCAACTTCCACTTTCTCCGCAGTAAGTATGGCAAACTTAAGTGCCTTTTCACGCGTGACCGCCCGGACATTGGCATTGTCGCTTATGGTTTCGGCCACGATGTCACGTGCACCCTGCAGGGCGTCTTCCACTGTTGGAACTTCATCATTCAATAACGGCTCGGCTGCCTCTTCAGGGGAACCCTCCAGCGATTGCTGAAGCACCAGTTTTGCCAGCTCTTCAAGTCCTTTTTCGCGGGCAACCATAGCACGTGTACGCCGTTTGGGTTTGTAAGGCGCGTACAGGTCTTCAAGCGTAGTCAGAGTTTCGGCAGCGTTGACCGCGGCTTTTAGCTCGTCCGTAAGTTTCCCCTGCTCGTTGATGGAAGAAAGGATGGTAGCACGGCGCTCGTCAATCGCACGCAGACGCGCGATCTCATCCGCGATAATGCGTACCTGCTCGTCATCGAGCGAACCGGTCATTTCCTTCCGATAGCGGGCGATGAAAGGGACAGTGTTACCCTCGTCCAACAGGCGGATAGCGACATCCACCTTGGAGGGCTTGGCATTTATCAAAGTGGCAATTTTGTTGGCGTGAGTCATTGCGGCGATTTTACCTTAAAAACGAACATCCAGCAGGGATGTTATAACATTTAATCAGCAAACCAGGCCGCGAGAGTAGGGTCGTCCGCCAGGGGGAGTGATCCAACTGGCGCACCCAGAATGCGTTCAATGGCCGATTGTGCGGCTTTCAATTTGCTGCGTGCCAAGGTGAGGGGATATTTATATACGTCCGGGTTTAACAGGATATCGACGCAGGCACCAGAAGCCAGGGTCATGATACTGAAGGCATATTCCATCGCCTCTTGTGGGTGTTCCGCGTTGAACACACCTTCATCGATTCCTTGCACAATTATTGGGTAACACTCCAAACTCATCAACTTTGCCCTTTCGGTATTTAATCGGTCACGAAGCCGCCAATTTTCATCCATTCGTAAGGTCCGTGATATAGCTCGCAGATCATCCTTTTGATCAATTTTCCAGTGGCCCCCAACTCGCATGAGTTGCTTCCATTTGGTGATGGCATCCAATGTATCATCGGCAACAACGGCTTGTATCCCCGCTATGTATTGAGCGTTTAGCGCCACGACGACTGCTTCCATAATCGCATCCTTGGAGTCAAAGTAATGGTAGAAAGCGCCTTTGGAAACCCCAACAGAATCGATGATGTCATTGATGGATGTGCGTTCATATCCTTTTGAAAAGAATAGCTCTTGGGCTTTGGTAATGAATTCGCTGCGTCGCTCATCCGGGGATTTTACAGTACGGACCATTTCAATTTCCTCTTTTTGTTGCATCCAACTAACCTACCGACCGTCGGTATGTTGCGAATAGTATCTTGATTCCGCAGAGGCGTCAAGAACTGTAAGGGAGGAGTTGGTAGAGCCATTATTCCCCCAGTTTGCGAACTAGGTCGCAACTAATTTTCCAGGCCGGTGTTATTTTATTCGGATTGGCAATTCGGCCAGTCAAACCTTTCGCTAAAGGAGAAGTAAACTACTATCGACTGGAAGTCGATAGCTTTGTATGTCGAATGAAATT
>CAZCPP010000461.1:0-3331 GCA_964500655.1 uncultured Anaerolineaceae bacterium
TTATGCCTTATCCCGTGAGCATCTACCTTTTTCATAGTTCTGTCAGTGAATCAGGATATAGGTATAAAATTCTTTGGCTCTCGGGAGAAGAGCGCTTGCGGGAAGTTCTGGTTAATTCCCGATATTGTAGAGAATAGAGTACCTGGAGGAGGAGATATCATGGCGAATACTCGCTTGTTCAATCTATTAATTTCCCTTGGAATATTGACAATTCTAATACTTGGAACGACTTCATGCGCCCAAAAGCCAGAATCATACCCAACTGCCTGGATAGATTATCCACAGGACGGCGAAACTTTCCCCATTGGAGCAACGGTTACGATTTATTCACATGTTTTCGCGCGTGAGGGGGTAGCAGAAGTTGTGCTCTCCGTGAACGGAGAGGCCTACCGGCGCGATGTTCCTGCTGAGGCCGAAACTGATTTCGTCTCGATGCAGCAGGAATGGATTCCGCTTGAAGTGGGAATCTACACGCTGCAAGTTCTGGGCTATGATCGCCAGGGACTGGCTGGCAATCCGGCGACAATCTCTGTAAATGTGGTTGGAGAGGTGCTATCCGATGCCCCTACTACGGGGGATACGGTCACACCGGTCCCCGAATCAGAAAGTATTCAATTCTATGCCTCCCCGCAAGAAATTAAAGCCGGGGCTTGCACCACTATCTACTGGAATGTTGAGAATGCTCAGCGAGTGCTGTTCGGTGGATTAGAGCAACCCTTTAGCGGTTCATATGATACTTGCCTGTGCAAAAACGAGAAGTACACGCTAACGGTTGTTCAAATGGACGGAGCCGAGGAGCAACGCACTGTAAATGTCACCGTGACCGGTTCCTGCGCTACAGAACCGCCCCCTCCGCCCGCTGAAGACAAAACACCGCCACCAGTGCCAGGCCCGAATGCTCCTTCCTCTGGGCAGGAACTATCCTGCCGGGCATCACAAAGCCTGGCCTGGATCCCGGTGAGCGATGACAGTGGTATCGCTGGTTACTACGTCAAACTTGAGATTCAAGTAAAGAAGGGTGAATGGCAATCCGCTGGAGGCTATGGTCCTGTCACAGGCAAACAGGTGACTGCCAATGTCCAATGCGGCGGCATCTACCGCTGGATGGTACGCGCGCAGGATGGCGCAGGTAATTTCAGTAATTGGTCCGCGCCTGCTACTTTCTCTGTAACGTTAAATTGATCGGAGGCAAAAATGAACAAGAGCAGATGGTCCTATGTCTTTAGCTGCCTGATCATTTTGTTCGTGCTGACAGTCGTTTTATTCTTGGGCGGATATGTGTACATGACCGTCAACGCCGCTACACAGTCGGTGGTATTTATAAGAGAGCCCCTAAACGGAGAAAGACTTGAAGCTGGGCAGCCGATACTGGTGCGCGCCTTGGCGCGGGACGATCAAAAGATTACCCATATCGAATTGTGGGTGGACGGGCAATTGGTAGAAGCACAAACAAGCAATACGCAAAGCGGTATTAACCCCTTCCCACTGCTGACCACCTGGTATCCAGGTGAGGGGACGCACACGCTGATCGTGCGCTCATTCAACAGCCGAAAAGCTCCCTCCCAAGCGACGATTACGGTGGAAGCTGTGACACTTGTCGACTGGGATGTGGATGGCGTGGCGGATGAGGCTGATGCCTGCCCATACCTACCGGGCTTTTCGGCGGCTGATGGCTGCCCCGACCGTGACTTTGACGGCATCCCCGATGAAAGTGATGCTTGTCCGGACGAAGCTGGTATGCCGGAAGATGGCTGCCCTGCACCCGGCGAAGGAGACCGCGATGGAGATGGGATGATAGACGAAGCGGATGCCTGCCCAGACGTGCCGGGATCCCCCCGGGCGGAGGGCTGCCTCGATGGTGACGTGGATGGTGTCGCCGATGATCGTGATGCATGCCCGGCCGAACCTGGCGGTGGCGAGGATGGTTGCCCTGTGGTAGGTGGTGGTGAAGTGGAACCCGAGCCAGGTGGTGGTGAGCCACTTGAACCCTTCCCTGGGAGTGATGCACCCATACCGGGAGATGATGACCTGCCCGAAGGGGGCTCTGATCCCCCTGGCCGGGGGTTTCCAATAGGCCTGCCAATTGACCTGGAAATCGAAGCCTATGAAATGTACGTTGGATATGAGTTCGATCGCATTCGGTGTTACGCCCGTCTCGATGATAGAGGTCCGCAGCCCTATGAGTTCGAGGCCTTAGGTGATAGGTATTGGGATATTGCTGCCGAGCTTGGGGGTGAAAATAGTGAGCGTATCAATCACGAGGATGATGAAATACCATTAAATATATCTGTTAACTGCTTGGGTTACAATCCGGGAGAAGAGCCGGTCGATCTGGGTAGTGATGTGGGTGTGTATTCGCGTGAAGATTGGTATGGTCAAGAACAAAATTTATTGACAGAGGTCGCTGGACCAGCACAATATGGTTTTGTGATTAGATTTCGTATTTGTACTCCTTCGTGTGATGCAAGTGCTGTTCAGCCCCCGATTTTGGAACATGCTCCTTTGAGTACAGGCCCGAGGTATCAACCTCCTTTAGATCTGAGATGGAGATGGGATGATAATGGGCTTGAGGGATGGACCCATTTCAGGTTCGCTCGGTATGTTAATGGTACCTTCACTAACTATATTGATAACTACGATCTTGATATTCGTTCCCTAAACCTTTCTGATTACAGGCCTGCCTGTGGTGAAACGGTTGAATTTAAAATAAGGTATATGGGGTCTGAAGGAGGGGTTGAGAGAAATACACCCTGGAGCAACACGTTGTCCATGCCTGCAGAACCATGCCCCTATACGGCGACTGTTATGTTCGTCTCATTGGATGTGCACAACCCACCTAGTGATGAAGATGATAGGCACCGGCCTGGCCCAATCTACGGTAATTTTTGGATATCAAGTGGTTCGACAATTGAGACGATAAATTTTAGAGCCTGTCATTGTCCTTCAGGTCCTTTTTTTCAATGGACTCGAGATTGTGAGGGAATGGTACTGCCGGCCGGAAGATATAGCATTCCTCGCGGTATTTTTAGGGGTATCCGTACAGCGATTGCCGCTTGCTTTGGAGAGGGATGTGCAGCAATTCACTTTCATGCACCGTTAAGTTCAGCTATAAGTATCCCCTATAGGGATGGTAGTGATCTGACGATCGGTGGTCAAATCATGGATTGTGATAGGAGTAACTCGGACGATGTGTTGTTTGAGGAGCAAGAAGCCATTACGATTAACGTGGATGAACTAGAATACTTGGGAGAAATTCTCTGGCGAACCCTGTATGGAAGTTATGTAAACATGGATTACTTTGTCAGGCTTGGGCGTTAAGGAATTACTTTTT
>CAZCPP010000462.1:0-3318 GCA_964500655.1 uncultured Anaerolineaceae bacterium
GAGATAACTGGGCTTTTACGTCTAAAAAGTTGGTACAAGGTTTTTGTACCCTACGCGAGATTCTATCCACCCACCCTGTTGCCTGAAACTATAGGATGTTGTATATTTGTAACAACCGTCATTCTTGGACGAAAAGTCCACGCTTGACCTCGACACGCTGACAAAGTACTGTAAGAGAACAAGCAGGAATTATCAAGCTTCTCTAAAAACACCTTTTTATGAACCGCTAGCGCGCTTAAGTTGGGCGATCTAGATTTCAGGTTGAGGCAACCTTACACGCTATAGAAACACTGTTGGATTTTGAAAAGTAATTTTAGACAACATGATTCCGGCACCACTAATGGAGTAAAAAATGTCAAAACCCATTGACCTTTCATCTCTTCTATATTTGCTTCGCTTACAAGATGAAGATCCACCATGGTATCAATTAACCAGCGATGAAATCCCCTATCTTGTTCTGCTTATCGTGGGCATTCTGGCGTTTATTTTAGGAGGAGTATTTCGCCCAGTGGTGGAAACACTAGGAAACAATCTGAGGCAAAAAATACTTGGACTAGGAAAACACGGCCGTTTCCGCCAAGGGTATCTAACATATATTATCAGCCGCTGCCGTCATCTATCACTTCTCCCGGCAAACGTAGTTGCTGCGCGTTGGGATTATCGCCGCAGGGTCATTGAACTTGAAAACCTGTATTCCCCTCTAAGTCTTGGGAAGACCTTGGAAGGTGAGTCCCAACAGGAAGATGAACTTCTTATCTCTAGATCACTTCGAAAGCCTTATTCCTCAAGCCGTAGAAAGGCGCGCAACATTTTTGAATCGCTGTGGTGGCGAGTGAGGCCTCCTGCTGATCCTTCGGCTGGAGAACTTGGAAAAACGATTGAATCATATCGGCGCCTTGTAATTCGTGGGGAACCTGGGAGTGGAAAGACAACATTATTACGCTTCCTTGCCATTACCAATGCACGCAGTTTACGAAATGATAAAAAAGACGGTGACGACAGCCACCTGACGAAGCGAAGACTAGGATGGAGAAAAAAGCGGTTTGCCATATTTGTGAATTTAGGTGCGTTCACAGATGTGATGGGTTGGCCCCGCAAACGCCGCTTGATTGATGCAGTAGTTGATACGTTGCCAGGTGAGTTGCCGCGCGACTACCCTGATGGTTTTTTTGAAAACCAACTCCGGAAAGGAAATTGCCTGGTTCTTTTAGATGGCTTTGATGAATTGGGCTCAAAACAGGCCCGTGATCGTATGGCCCATCTTGTCAGAGATTTTTGCAACACCTACGACCACAAAACAAATCGTTTTGTGGTCTCAACTCGTATCGTAGGCTATGAAGGCCAATTGGACACAATGGGTTTTTCTCTTCGCACGGTGCAGGAACTCTCTCCCCAGGCTGTGCAGGACCTTGTAATACGGCGTTACCGGGCCATTGCCATTGGTGAAGGAATAGGACGCAGCGAACAAGAACAGCAAGATCTGATCCAACAATATGAAGTACGTGCCCAAAAATTGTTGGTTGAATTAAAACAGAACGAAAGTTTGCGATTGCTCACTCCAAACCCTTTGCTGTTATCGTTGATCGTTCTTGTTTCACTGGTAAGAGTGAAATTACCCGAGCAACGTCACATCCTTTACCGTGACTGTGTGGAGATCCTCACAGAGCGCTGGCAAGCAGAGCGCCGCGCACAGTCGGGTGCACTTCTTCAGGATAACGACCAGCAAGGCGAATTGAACCTGGACAACAAGTTGACGATCTTGCGTCATTTGGCTCTACAGCTCCAATCCCAGCGGCAGCAAGGAGACCGCCAGGTTGTCATATCAAGGGAAGCTGCCTGCCGACTCACTGCCCAGTTGCTGCCAGAGATCCTATTGGGAGATCTGCCGGACGATCTTCGCCAGCGGGAACAAGTGTATTGGCGAAAAGCGAATGAATTGATCGAAAATATTCGCGAGGAGAGTGGCATCTTGGTAGAGAAAGGGCTTGGGTCAGATGGTGAGCCCGTTATTGCTTTTTCACATCTGACATTTCAGGAATACCTGGCCGCAGATGCAATTCGGCATTACCCTAAAAACATGAATATCTTGAAGGATAAGATCTATAATCCTGCCTGGCGAGAGACCTTACTGCTTTATGCCAGCATGCAGGATGGGACAGAACTTGTACGCGCTTGCTTGGATGACGACCACCAGCAATGTATTCTGCGCTATTTGCTTGCTGGAAGGATCTTGCTGGAGCATGGCACACTGGCATCCGATTTGCGTCAGGATGTTTTGACCGGGTTAACAAAATATTTCAAGCCTTCAGGTGCCTCGCCCCTGCAACAAATTGATGATCTTCTCGATCAGATGGGTGGCGTGCCACAATATGACACTCTCATGGAGAATCTGGCAAGCTGGTTACCAACCGAAAACGATTCTGCGTTTGACGCTCCCTGTTCTGATACGGAAGAGGCAGATGCTTATGGCGCATTCCAACAGATTATGCTTGCTGCGCTTCATGGGCATGGACCAGTAAGCGAGCGTGTACTGGTGGGAAACACTCTGGCTACGCTGGGCGACCCACGCTTTGACCCCGAGCATTGGATGCTGTCTGGAGAAGAGAACTTTGGCTTTGTGCGCATCCCGGCAGGTAAGTTCATTATGGGTAGTGATGACAAGGACAAATACACGCGAAACAATGAGAAGCCCCGGCACGAAGTGGACTTACCCGAATTCTGGATGGCAAAGTATCCGGTCACGGTGGCACAGTTCCGTGTATTTGTGGATGAGAGCAAGCACAAATATGATCATTGGCGAAACAACCTGGTTGCTACGCACCCGGTTGCAGTTGTAACCTGGCATGAAGCGCTGGCATACTGCCGTTGGCTGGATACCGAACTGAAGAAGATCAGTAATCAATATCTGACCGGTGCAGGCGCGAATGCGGAGCGAACATTTTGGCAGGGATTTGCGGATGGCAAGTTACATATCAACCTGCCGAGTGAAGCGGAGTGGGAGAAAACGGCGCGTGGCACGGAAGGGCAAATCTATCCCTGGGGAGAAGAGTTCGTATCGGATAAAGTGAACACTAGAGAGCTCGGGATTGGAACCACTAGCCCTGTGGGCGCTTTCACTGCTGGTGCCAGCCCGTATGGTTTGCAGGATATGAGCGGTAACGTTTGGGAGTGGACGCGCAGTGTTTATGAAGAATATCCGTACCACCCGGAAGATGGTCGTGAGGATTTATCTTCAACATCTCCCCGCGTTCTTCGCGGCGGCTCGTTCAACAATTTTGTAGTCCGCGCCCGCTGTGCCTGCCGCTTCAGGTTCGATCC
>CAZCPP010000463.1:0-3317 GCA_964500655.1 uncultured Anaerolineaceae bacterium
TCAAAACGGTTATCTTGTTGATATAATATAGTTTATTTTTTCTGAGCATGAACTTAGGTTAAAAAATCATGTCCTAAAATAGGCTTAAGGGATAAATATGCGCTGAAAACGTCAAAACTTAGTGGAATTAAGAAATAACTGTCGGAAGTACTCTAAATAAGGGCAAAGAAGGCGAATGTAGTAATGATTCCTGATACAGATGGATGTTTCTGCAAGAGGCTCTATTAATTGTTCTTTTCCCTCTTCTTGGATATCATCTCTGGTTTATTTAAGAAACTTGAATCCATTATCTCTAAACGCTTATCATATTTTTTTAAAACCCGATTTGGCTACGCATATTTCTACTCCCAGGTTGCCTGCATTCGATCCAACTCCTTGATCACTTTCGCCTCTAGCGGTTCCGGCTGGTGATCCATTGCTGCTTTGGTGATTTCACGCAGCCGTTCATCAAAGTGTTTGCCACCCATTTCCTTCCATTGGTCATAAATCGTCCGATCGAAAAGCTTTGAATAATAGACATCGCGGAAATGCTTCATCGTATGTTCCTCTTGCAGGTAGTGTCCGCCCGGTCCCACCCGATCAATGACATCAATTGCCAGGGTTTCACCCGTCACCGGCAAACCCTTCATGAACTGATTCACATTGTGAAGAATTTCGTTGACCAGCACCATAAACGCTGGAGAGACCATCGATCCGTGGTCTATCCAGGCGCTGCAGTCATGGACCAGACCGGATCCAATGGCGGCGGCACTGAGACATTGAAAGGTTGCTTCGGCGGCGGCCTGGGGATCGCAAAATTTGGCGTCGGTGCAGCCGGAGGTACCAAAAAAAGGCAGTTGGTAATACTGTGCCATCTGGGCCATGGCACCGACCATCAGGCTCATTTCAGGCGCGCCATAAGAAAATATCGATGTTTTCATATCCATTATGGTTGTAAACGCGCCATAAATAAAAGGCGCCCCCGGTCGGGCAATTTGGGAGAGCACCAGACCGCTCAGCGATTCCGCACTTCCCTGAACGATGGTACCGGCAAAAGTAGCCGGTGCTGAACCGCCGGCCTGGGGGGCCGGAAAGTTGATGAGGGGAATACCGTGTTCAACCGTGAAAAGCATTTTATCCACGGCCGGATCATAATATTCCAGCGGTGAAATCGGCTCCGAATATTGAACAATGGTCGGCGCTTTCTCAAAATTTTCTTTGCCGCCACAGATCAAAAGCGCCATCTCATAGATATCGCGTTCACTATTGGTGTCTTTGCAGCAAAAAACGTGCGGTTTCTCACAGTAAGTCAAAGCTTGCCGTACAATGACGCGGTCGGCGATGTCCGGCGGTTGATCGTCAGCCATACCGATGGTCATAGACCATTGAAAATTTGGCAATGCATCCGCCAGGGTGGCGGTGATGCGGCAATGCTCACTCGTAAAACGCGTCCGCTCATCGGTGATGGGGTCCAGATAATCAATACAATCCAAACTGGGTCCGAACCATGATTTGTCTCCTTCTAAAAAGACGGACCGTTCACCATTGCGTTTTCCCAGAACAATCCGGGATGGCGCTTTGCAGATGGCATCTTCCACCAGCCAGGCGGGCATGCGGACCCGGTCGCCATCCACCCGGGCACCGGCCCCGTCCAACAACTCAAGACCCCGCGGATGCGTCATCTTTACACCCGTTCGTTCCAAAACTTCCAGTGTGGCCATGTGAATTTGGGCAATTTGGCCGTCATTAATAACACGCAGGTTGGGTTTGAAATGTAACTCCGGAAGTTTAGTATCCAACATCATTTCCTCCTTTCAGTCCCGTGGAAGTCGCCTTAAGCGATCCGGGCAGTTGGGATCATAAAAGTGATGAATTGGTCCCTCATCGACAAAACGTTCATGGCAGCGTTTCAGCGCTTTGGGCGACAGTGTTACACCCAAACCGGGTCCTTCAGGGACCGGTATTATATTGTTCGTCTGCCTGAACGGCCCTTCTTCAATAACATCATCGGTTTGCCAGCGAAACAGCGACTGACTCGGCTCATGAATCCACTGGGTGGCTGCAGTCATGTGGAGATAGGCGGCATTGCAGACACCGGCATCACCGCTGTAGCACCAGAATCCGACTCCCATCTCCTCACAGGCACCGATGAAGCGCACTGCGCGACTGATTCCGCCAAGTACGGCGAAATTTGTCACAATATTGTCAGGAGTTCCAAGTGCAACCGCCCGACGGAGGTCCGGAATATGAGTGGAAAAAGGAATAGCGGAATTTTTTCTAAGCTGTGCCATTTCCTCAAAGGTAGCGACCGGATCTTCATAGTTGCGGATATTGTAGGGTTCGATTTCACGTAAAACCCGACGTGCGGTCGACAAAGACCAGGCCATGTTGGAATCCAGGCGGATCATTGTTTTTTCTCCAAGCTGTTCCCTCAACATTTTAACGGTTCTGATTTCTAGCTCCGGATCACCCACAGTGAGCTTACCCTCGAAGTAGGTCGAACCGTGTTCATCACGCATTCGAAGACAGTAATCGGTAATGGCTTCGGGAGACATTTCACCCCCGCGGCCGTCCTTTTCAATCCGGTAGCAAAAATACTCGGTAAAAGGAATCTGTTTTCGTACGGCCCCCCCAAGCAGCTCATACAACGGTTTGTTCCAGGCCTTGCCCCGGATATCCCAAAGTGCAATTTCGATACCGCCGAAAGCCTTTACCACGGAGGCATCATCTGTATTCTGAACCACACGCCACTCCGGTACACATTGCATTTCGCAGCCGCTGATGTCGATAGGATCCTGCCCGATCAGGCGGGGTGCCAGATTTTTATTGATGACCTCGGCACAATCCCAGGAAGGCGATTCGCCAAGTCCGACAATGCCCTCGTCTGTTTCGACTTCAATGATTGTTTTTGACGTTCCGGGATAAAGCCCTACGGACCAAAAAAAAGGGATATCCATAGGAATGGTAACGGGTGTTGCACGGATAGCGGTGATTTTCATGACCCATCTCTCCTTGTTTCGAATGTAGGCTAATAAAGGAAGTGGCCGCTTCGTTTACCGCCAAAAAGTTGAGATTAACTTCCTTTGAAGAACGGTATCCAAACGAGGCATCCGAACATAGCAAGTGATAGTGGTAAGAACTTGCTTTCTGGCAGATAGTGTATGGCGGAAGGAAGGTTGTCTGTCAAGAAAAAGACACCACTCCATGTGATGAACTCGAAAAGGTCGAAAATCAGAAATTCGAGCACGGTAGAGAGTGTACCGTTCATCACGGTGCCGCAATATCAGGACACTTGATTTCCTAATAATGTATTTGATGAGTAATATTTTAAGTATACG
>CAZCPP010000464.1:0-3295 GCA_964500655.1 uncultured Anaerolineaceae bacterium
CTCGCCTTCCTGTCCACTTTCTCACTTCCCGCCGCATCAACCCTTAATCCGTTAGCCCTATTTCTGACTGCAGGTAGTGGGGCAATTTGGTGCATTCACAGAATTCCTCTTGTGGATCCTTACGAGACTGTCGCAGTTCTGGCGGCATATTTAATATCAAATATTTATGGAGTTTTTGTTTCAAGACAGAATAGTCAAGTTCGCCGGCAGCATTATCTTCTCCTTATGCAGGAGATGGAAACCAGAAGGGATCTGGCTCAGCAAACTAGCGAGCTGGAAAAAACGCAAGCTGAGTTGAGTGTACTGGCAATGACTGATGCTCTTACGGGGATCGGAAATCGTAGGCACTTTCTGAATCAGATGCCGATAGAGTTAGAAAGAACAAGGCGCTATGGCTATCCTTTATCCATCATGATATTTGACTTGGATAATCTAAAAGACATAAATGACAAATATGGACATGATGCGGGTGATGAAGTGATAAGATCATTTGCAAGACATTGTTCGCTGGGACTCAGGGCAAATGATCATTTTGCGCGTTTTGGTGGCGATGAATTCATTGCGCTGCTAATTCAAACTGATAGGGAGGCTGCCAAAGGAGTAGCAGAGCGCATTAGAACAATAATTGAAAATATGAAGGTGCGGTTCGGTCAAGAAACGATCACCACAACAGTAAGTGTCGGACTGATAACCACAACTAATGGTGAAATATCTGGGGAAGAGTTAATCAATAACGCAGACAAGGCTTTGTATGCGGCTAAAAATAGTGGTCGCAATCAAGTGGCAACTCTGTAAGAGGATCTGCACGTACGATCTCAATTTGTTTCAGACCAAGGGTGGCGTCCAGAATATTTTTTTTATCCCTCCTTTCTCATGGGACCGCGAAACGTGCCTATTTATTGGGGGATTTCTTCGGATAAAATAGCCGAAAGAATAATACTCTATAGATCCAATTTAGGCTCGCGGATATGAAAAGGAATTCGATTCTATGCGTTTAGCAATCTTGGCAGACATTCATGGTAATTTGCCAGCTTTTGAAGCCGCCCTAGACCACGTCGCAGCTCATAAGCCCGATCAGATTATCATCGCTGGTGATATTATCATTGGCTCTCCTGATTCTGCTGATTATTGGAAACTAGCTCAGTCATTAGGCTGCACAATTTTGCGCGGTAATCACGAGCGCTATGCTGCGCATTATGGAACACCAGAGGCGCCATCGGAATGGCTCACCGAGCAATACGCTCCTTTGCACTGGGCATTGGCACAACTGACAGATCAAGATCGACAAGCTATGGAGCAATTGCCAACCAGCCTCCGGCTACCGGACGCCCCGGATCTATTTGTGGTACATGCAACAGAGAGTAACGACCACGAAACCATAGCAGCCCACACACCCGAAAAAGAGTTGCTTGCCATGTTTCCTCATTCAAGAGAGCGTTTTATCATTCGCTCCCACGATCACGTTGGTAAAGTTCGACTTTGGAAGGATCGTTTTATCATAAGCAATGGATCGGTTGGCCTACCCCTTGACGGTAATCCCACTGCCCAATACCTTTTGCTGGATCAAAACAATAGTGGATGGCATATCCGACATGAGTCTGTGCCTTATAACTTAATCGCGACCATAAGCCGTTTTCACGATACAGACTATCTTTCATCTACTGGCCCTATAGGATGGTTGTTTTTTCGTGAAGTCGTTACTGCCACCCAACAACTTGTGCCATTTCTCCGTCTCTATTCCCTATGGTCAAAAGAAAATACAATTTCGCTTGCTCAAGCTGTCGATAGGTTTTTGAGCACATCGAAGTGGCAAAAATGAAATCTGCACACTCAAAGATTCTTATCTTTAGGGATTCGATCATATTCAAGTCCGCATGACAGCTGTCATGGGGGAAGGTGAGCGGGATCATAGCTTTGCAAGGAGGATCGTGAGCGGGGACACTATGATAGTGATACCAGGTCTTCTATTCTAAGGGCAGGATAGAAAAAAGGAGAACAAGATGAGAGCACATGGACATTTTAGCAGACATGCGCATGGCCATCGACCTGGCGGATTCCCCAGGCACTTTTAGGGACCGCCCCCTTTTTTGGGGTTCCATTTGGAGGTTTTGGCTGCCTGGTCGTTTTGGTGCCGTTGTTGATTTTGATGGCGATGGTTTTCCGACCTCACTAAACAAAGGAATCTGGAAAGGAGGGCTGGTCTATTAAGTAAGTTGGAGGTGGCAAAGGCGCTTCCAACTCACTAACTATTATATCTTTGAGCTTCCTAATTGATATAATGCTCCCAACAGGGAGACCCGATGAAAAAACGATTATTAACCAGCCTGATCATATTGCTTCTGCTTGGTGCGGCATGCACGCCCGCCCCGGACATTTCCAGGGACGATAAGCTCGCCACTGTTGTCGCGCGCACGCTCACCGCGCAGCCTAAACCTACCTTCACACCCATCCCAACTTTCACACCTCGGTCCGCACCAATGGTCACGGCTACCAACATACCAACGGACCCCAGTCCGCATGTTGATCCCTCCGATGGGCCGGTATACATTCGAACACGCGCGCAGAACGTCAACCTGCGTACAAACCCCGGTTTGCTTTTCAAGGTCAGTCGTGTTATGGCGCAGGGCACGCGCCTGCAAGTGCTCGGGCTGGCGCCCGGCGGGGAATGGGTATCCGTGCTCAATGATGAAGGCATCGTTGGCTGGGTGGGCATCGATTTTGTGGATGAATTTCGGGTGGATATTTTCCCGACGGTTGAGCCCCGGGCTGTACAAAGCATCACCGGGCGCGTGCTGGACGCAAACGGGCAGCCCGTTAGCGGGATAGGTTTTGCTATCTTAGGAGGAACCGAATCCAAACCTCTGCGGACCGACGCTACTACCGACTTCAACGGCTGGTTTTATGCTTATCTACCGCTCAGCGCCACCGGGGTCTGGACCGTTTCCTATGTCTCCGTGGCCTGCACCAGCAACACCATGGATCTGGACTGCAATTGCATCCAGGGTCTTTGCGGGGCGCCTGTTCCTATTAGTATGCCCGTTGGCTTGTCGGTCAGCGGTCCGATAACCTTTTCCTGGAAATAAAGGAATCCTTCTCTCTTTGGGGTAACTCCCCAACGTATTTATGTTTTAATCGTATTGGAAGTTGTTACTGTAGATGAATGAATCCGGGTTTGTTTTGGACCGATAATTATTCCAGTCCTTTTTGAGCGGTATAATGAACGCATCCACATTACCCAAGAAAGGAGCCTACGTGCCAAAGATCAATTACAAATATCAAAAACGACAGAAAGAGA
>CAZCPP010000465.1:0-3268 GCA_964500655.1 uncultured Anaerolineaceae bacterium
TGTACTACCCCCCAGATATGGGGGCGACCTTGCTAACTACCAGAGAGCCACAATTTGTTGCTTTAGTTTTAGTCCAGCTGATTTCCCCCAGTTACTACTCCTCGCAAAAAGAGCCCGAATGGAACGAAACAAACTGCGCCCATCGCAATGACAGCAATTAAGTCTTCCAGAACAAAAGGTGTGTTCGCTAGAATGGGTTGAAGCCCGAGAAACATAAGCAGGCCGATGAATAACATGCTGGCTGCAAATAGTAATCCCAGCCCACTGACATACCCCAATGGCATTCGCCGTACCAGCGAAGTGCCGCCGATAATCCATAGTATTGAGATTACGATATCTGCGATCAATACTCCCAATTCAGAGATTGGGAGCAACGTCTGATTCGTAATTACTTGCACAATTATGCCTAGGGCCCTAAATATAAATAAAACACCAAATAGGACCATAACCCAACCAGCTATTTTTTCCGACACAATTCCAAAAAGTTGTTTTTGCACGGATTCTTTTTCGATATTTTTCAAAAGATCAAATGTAGTGTAAGCACTCAACAGTACAATCAAAATATATGCCAATGTGATGAAACTAATCGGCAGCCCCACAGCGTAAGCGATATAGTTATAAACAAAATAAAGCAAAGCTCCTGGCCACAATAGCAAACCAGTCAGCTTGCCGCGCTGTGTGAACCACATTGAAAGAAGTAATGTCGGTAACCCAATGACCAGGTTGACCACATCGTTGGCCACAAATGATTGGAGCAATTCATCCGTTGAGTAGATTTCACTTGGAAAAAGCAATCCGCCTATGGATACAGCAACCATAAGAATAGCAATAACGAGTGAGATTCCAAAGGCAGGCGCCAGCTCACCTGAGATTGGTAATTGGTTAATGGGGGAGTCTTTCCAGAGTATTTTCATGTTTTCCTTTGGCAACAATTTTCCCAATTGTTTAACGATTTTTCGGGGCAATTTATTCGCAAGAATGAAGTTGGCTTTATCAAGTTCAATACCGCCCACACTCCCGTGTCATCACACGAGTATTGCTTATAAGGTTTTTATTCTCCATATGAGAGTACGACAAAACTTTAGTGTGTTTCAGTTACTTTGCTGATCGTACGGGGTTGATCGGCATCATACCCCTTTGCCAGGGTCAGATGATATGAAAACAACTGGGCCGGAACAATTGCAACCAAGGGCGAGAGCCATTCAGGGACTTCTTTTGGAATTGTGAATGGCGCTTGTGCCATTGAAAGCGCCTCAGGCGAATTCGAGATAATCACCAATTCTGCCAGCAGATCCTTCTGTAAATGATTTAGAAACTCAAGCATTGACTCGAACACCTTGCCTGTTGGTAAGATCGTCATCACAGGGAATCCTTGCGCTACCATCGCTACCGGGCCATGTTTAAAATCTGCCGAAGAATATGGTTCAGCTTCCACGTAAGATAATTCCTTGAGCTTAAGCGCCCACTCGAACGCAGTGGCGTAATTGTAGCCACGCCCCAAGACAACACACTGCTCCATATAGCGGTATCTTTGAGCCGCCCTCTGAATATCTTCATCCTGCCTTAGCGCGTCTTTTACCCAGCCAGCTACCTGCTCCAGTTCATCCCAGAGGGCGGCATCACCAGTCAATGCTGAGGAAAGCATGGCAATCGCCATCAGTTGCGTGGTGTATGTTTTTGTCGCTGCTACCGCAAGTTCTGGCCCAGCCTCAATATCCAACACAAAATCAGCGTTTTTAGCCAGAGGGGATTCTGGCGCGTTGGTGATCGCCAACGTCAGGTTGCCCTGGCGCTTGCCCTCCTTTACAACACTGACGATATCGGGCGACTGTCCCGATTGTGAGATTCCCACCACCAGGGCATCGATCAGCTTGGGTGGTTGCTGGTAATACGTGAACAGCGAGGGAGTCGCCAGCGCCAACGGCATACTATTCAACGCTCCCCACAAATAATTCGCATATCGTCCAGCATTATCAGACGTACCACGGGCCGCCAAAAAGGTGAATTGGATATCCTGCGACTGGATTGCTTTCGCAATTTGCTCCACATTTTTTCGCTGTGAAACAAGTATTCTTTCTAAACAAGCTGGCTGTTCAAAAATTTCGGTATGTAGACCCATGTTTGATGCTCACTTCTTTTCCTTGGATTTTTACTTGCTCCCCGTTCGAGAGCCGTTGCTAGGCTTGCGCCGTGTGCCCTATAGTATACATTCCAGGGATAGAAACAGGCAACCGCTACCTCAGGCAATAATATGCAGACATTCGCATCAGATTTTGCTCATCACCACATCATCGATCCCCGTAGTGGATACTCATCACCTGAACAATAGTGACAATAGCAGATGGGCTGGCTACCTCTTTAATGATTAACGGGAAAGGTTGGCTTTAATTTGATCGAAGAACTTCCAGCGTGTGCAGCTCATGCTTTCGCTAAAGATGCCCTCGTACTACAAATATCTGGATTTCAAGTGAATTAGAGCAAGTATCTAACGTTTTTTATCAATTCCAAATTTGCAAATCATCAAGTATGCGCTGAGCGGACAGACGCCCCGAGATCATGGCCGTAGGCATGCCAGTACCCGGACGTGTGCTGGCGCCGACGAAGTACAGGTTTTGATATTTCGGGTGTTGATTGTCGGGGCGGAAATACCCCAATTGAGTTAAGTTGTGACACAGCCCATGTGTGGAACCCTTTAGTAGATTGTAGCGTTTACGCCAGGATAATGGGGTGAAATTCACTTCAAACTTTATGTGCTTTTCAAGATCGTGAATACCCAGAGTCTCTAGGCGACAGAACACATCCTTTCGTGCCTGATTCCGGATGACGCCCCAATCCTGTTCCCCATTTTCAGACATGTGTCCAACAGGGACGATAGCGATCAGAGTGTCTTGCCCTTCCGGGGCCATGGATGGGTCAAGGCGCGCCGGGGCGTGGATATAAAGACTGGGATTGGCTGGCAGGTCCAGGTCCCGAATGATGCTGTCAAAATTCTCACGGAAATCATCTGCCAGGAAAAGTGTGTGTGGTTGAAGCCTCTCATAAGGTTTGTCAATTCCCCAGAAAAAGCTAATTACCGAGCAAGAATATCGTTTACGTGCCAGTTTTTCCGCTTGCCCATCTTGAGGAAGCAGGTTCTGATAAACATAAGGTAAATCGGCGTTTGCTAAAACTGCATCCGCTTCCAGATAGTCGGCATCTTCCAACACCACCCCACGGGTGTTAGCATGTAACCGCAATCCGACGGGATTGCAGTCGGGCACGTTTTTGG
>CAZCPP010000466.1:0-3262 GCA_964500655.1 uncultured Anaerolineaceae bacterium
ACGAAAAATAAATCGTAAAAAATTGATCGAGTACCCAACAACACAAAAACTCCCGACACATTGAATGTGTCAGGAGTTTTTATATTTGCTCAACTAATTTATATCATTCAGAGATTTGCTCTGTCCACTCCCCGTGGAATCGCTTCCTGAGCGCTGGGTCAAAATGAAACTCTCTGCCAAATGCAATTACTATTTCTTTCTTGATCCTTCCCATCTCTGGAGTTGGTTCTAATAGATCAGCCAACGAAGCAATTAGCTCATCGGCTAAACCGCAGGGGACAACACCTTCCCAATAGCTCATATCTGGGTTCACGTTCAGCGCAAAGCCATGCCGAGTGATTCCGCGTGCGTCCACTTTGACGCCAATAGCAGCAATCTTGGCGGACTTATTCCTGTCTTCCGGACGACATCTGGCACAACGCGACCACTCGTCAGCCTGCACCCACACGCCGGTCTTTCCAGGTCTTTGGCCTGCTGCTAAGTTTAGACGCGCCAACGCAACAATGAGTATTTTCTCCAATTTTCGCAGATAGCTAACATAATCGGCCTGGGGGATTTTACTTTCAGAATTTATTTTTCCGAGCGGAAGTAATGGGTAACCTACCAATTGTCCTGGTCCATGATAGGTAACATCGCCGCCCCGGTCTACCCAGTGAACGGCGACGTTCTTTCCGTTCAATTCGGTTTCGTTCCAGAGCAGGTTTTCAGCCCGTCCCTTTCGACCAAAAGTATAAACGTGTGGATGCTCTAAAAACAGTAACGTTGGCGGGCGTGCACCTACGGCAATCTCGGCGGCATACTTATCCTGTAGTTTCCAGGCTTTCTCGTAATCAATTATTCCAAGGTCTTCTACTATTAAATCCATACATAATTCTGAAGTGGGGTGGCTCTTCAGGCCGCCCCACTAATATCATCCAAATATTCGGCGATATAAGTCGCTTTCCAACAATCCATCCGGGTCAGTGCGATTCTTCAATTTCTTGAAGCGTTCCACTGTTTCTGCACCTAAGAAAGCCTGTGTCGTTTCAGGTGAGGTCTCACTATTCTTGGCAAAGTAGAAACGGCCACCTGCATCGAGCACCTTCTGATCGAACTCCTGCAATATATCGCGTAAGCGAGAACGGTTGCGGTCAGTTACCTTGAAATCCAACGCCAATGAGAATCCATCAACAGCGTGGGAGAGCAGGAATTTATCCGGACGGTGTCGTTTCGTGACACCAAGGTAGGAAGGCAGACCACGTTTTTTTGCGCTAACAAGCATCTCAGTCCAGGTTTGAAGTGCGACTTCTTTGGGCAAGAAGGATTGGTATTGGATCAATCCATTACTACCATAAGACAATTCCCAGAACGGTACATAATCCAACAAAAAATGGAAAGCAGCGTGACTCTGTCGGAAAGTATGACGCCGCAAGCTGGTGATGTACTTGGCGGTATTTATCCCCCACGTACCGAGATTGTTCATGAAAGGTGTCAAAAAATAATGCAGCAGGCTTTTGGGCATCACGCCAAATGAGCGGCTGGGAAGGTTTTGATAGTTGACCTGCATGGTTTTTTGCGGTTCTGGGTCATCGCCATCTTGCAAGTAACTCGTGGCATGGATCTGCCCATGACCTATGGTGATTGTATCCAGCCAACCTACAATGTAATCAAACTTTGGTGCGCCTTTTTCCAAACTTTGAAGCTGCTCCTTGAGTGTACGTGTCGGCCAGGCCTGCACTTCAACCAGGCCAGAATTTATAGGTTTCATCTGCATCGTAATGGAGACGAATACACCCAGCATTCCTAAACCACTGATCATACTGTAGAATAGATCGCCATTTTTCTTTGGGGAACAGGAAATTTCTGCCCCTGTAGGTAGGATAGCAGTAAATTCTGTAACGTGTTCACCGATGGTACCCATGCGGTAATTGTTCTTACCATGGATGTTTACGCCCAGGCACCCGCCCAGCGTAGTTGTCATCGTTCCGGATACGACCGGCGGCCACCAGCCATCTGGTAGAACTTTCTGCCAAAGTTTCTCAAGCGTGACCCCAGCTTCGCACCGAATCAGACCTGAGCCTGCATCCCATTCGAGGATCTGATCCATGCCTGCCAGGTCAAGCACGATGCCTCCACCGTTTAGTGCAGCATCGTTATAACTGCGACCGGATCCTCGCGCAGTGATTGTTAACCCGCTCTTTTTAGCAAGCTGGAAGGCTTCATAAATTTCATCAGGTGTTTTGGGTTGGATATAGTAGGAAGGGGCGCTTTGTGAGTGCCCGAAGTTATCGAGAATTTTGAAAGTTTGATTGAGGATTTTCATGTTTATAGGGGAACCTTAGGCTTTAAGATATCACCGTTTTGTTATATGAAGTCTTAGAACTAAAGTCTAAAAACTTAATCGCCTGAAAATGAGTGATGGGATATGTCGAATAACCAGCATTATCCAACTCCACAAACCAGAGATATAAGCTGCTTGTTTGCGTTTCTGAATAGCTTTCCAGATACCCTCCGCAGCCTGCTCTGGCGAGACAGCCAACATAGGTTTCGGTGCGTTCGGAAGGTTAAGCATTTCTGTTTTAACCATACCTGGCTTAATGGTAAGAACATTCACACCATGGCGCGTCAGACGATTACGCAGGGCTTCTAGATAACAGGTAAAACCTGCTTTGGATGTGTTATAGCCGGGATTACCCACTCTGCCCCGATCCCCAGCTACTGAGGAAACGCCCACAATTTGCCCACCGCCCATACTCTGAAAAAGGAGGGCAACCTCACTCGTCCAGGCCATCGCACCTAGCAGGTTGACTTCGACCATTTTTTGATCTTCCACAAAGTTAAATTCATTGATCGTCGGAAAATAGATCACTCCGGCAACGTATACAAACATGTCGATGCCCCCTAAATCTGCGACAACTTTACGGAAAAGTTCAGGAACTTTATTGTATTTTGTCACGTCATGTTCATAAGGTACAACGCGCGTTTCACCATGTAATTGGTTTATCTCGTCACACAACAAATTAAGTATATCTTTATTGCGATCCAATAACGCTAATACGTATCCCTCTCGTGCCAATAGGTGAGCCAAGGCTGCACCAATTCCTCCAGATGCCCCAACCAAAACTGCTTTTCGGCGCGGGGTTAAGGGAGTAGCACGTGGTATTCTTGTTTGCGTTTCAGGCACAACTACCTCCCAAGGTAAAGATTATAGTAAACGATTTTAACACAAGACTCTACCGGAAATAACGCAAGAGGCGTGTGACAGCAAGGTGAACCTATCTAC
>CAZCPP010000467.1:0-3250 GCA_964500655.1 uncultured Anaerolineaceae bacterium
GCTTTCATCCAGGACGCAGGTTATAAAGTTTAATCCTTTATGCAAATGTCAGTAAATACCAATAAAAGGGAGGGTAGGTGTCGTTATCAATAATATACACCTAATTAGTCTCAATTACATTAAAATAAGATTAGAAATTGGGCTCAATTTGTCCAGTTTAATCCCCAACTTTCCTACTATCCAGTCCGGCGCCCTTTTGAGTCGAAGATTCTCAACCATTCGTCCACTTCGGCAGGTGTAATTTGCCGATCTACAGTAGGTTTGCTGGCATCACCACGTGGAGTCTGTAGAAGGATACGTGCAAATTCGTCCGCCGAAAGCACTTCTGCACGAGCAGTACGTGCTTCTGCTTGTACTTGCCTGTCCGAGCTAACAACTGTCCAATTCTGGGCGACACGTTTTAGTTTTTTCAGCCGCCGGGCGATAGCAGCGTCAGCGCTTGATCCAGCACGGACAAAATGTGCTTTAACGGTACCCAGGCTACGAGTCCCAGCTTGATCCGCTGGTGCACCGTCGAAGTAGACCTCTACTTTTTTGCGATGCAATCTGCTGAACTCCTGTAAGACTGCCACTAGTTGCATTTCGTCATCAGGGAAGTCTAGGCGTAAACCAACTTTCGGGATCAGGTTGTGTCCGTCCACCAGATAAGGCATACCTGCATTATAACGTAGCGAATTTTTACTTGACACTATTATGTGGTTGTGTTATAAACTCGCGCTAACAGACATAAATTCGCTCTTATCCAGAGAGGCAGAGGGACCGGCCCTGTGAAGCCTCGGCAACCAAACCAATTGGTTATGGTGCCAACTCCGGCAGATTATTCTGGAAGATAAGATGATGCGTTCAGCCTCTTCTTGCTTTCCAGAAGAGGTATTTTTTTACCTCTTCTGGATACAGGGCGGAAAAAGCCAAAAGGAGGCTTATATGACCAATACTGACAGAAAATTTGGGTTTACCACCCGTCAATTACATTCAGGGTACCTACCCGAAGAGACGACTGGATCACGGGCTGTACCAATCTATCAAACCACAGCCTATGATCTGGAAAGCACGGATCGCGCCGCGCGTCTGTTTGCACTTGAGGAAATCGGCAATATCTACACCCGTATCGGCAACCCGACCAGCAATGTGCTCGAACAGCGCATCACAGACCTGGAAGGAGGCGTTGGAGCTTTAGAGGTCAGTTCAGGGCATGCAGCCCAGGCGACAGCAATTTTTGCAATTTGCCAGGCTGGTGACCACATTGTTTCGTCTTCAACGCTATACGGGGGCACAGTAAGCCAGTTTAAATTTACTTTTCCGCGCCTGGGTATTGACGTAACGCTAGTAGATCCATCTGACCCGGATAACTTCCGCCGGGCGATAAAAGATAATACCAAAATCATCTACGGTGAGGTGCTTGGGAATCCTTTAGTAAACGTATTCCCTTTCGAAGACGTAGCTAAGATCGTGAGTGAATACCACATCCCACTGATGATCGATAACACACTGGCAACGCCCTATTTGTGTCGCCCATTTGAGCTGGGAGCGAACGTCATTACACATTCAACCACCAAATACATTGGTGGGCATGGCACATCCATCGGTGGCGTGATCGTAGACGGTGGAAACTTTGATTGGCATCACGAACGCTTCCCGAATTTTGTTGAGCCTGATCCTTCTTATCACGGTGTATCATATGCGGACGATTTTGGGCCACTAGCCTTTATCTCCAAGGCACGTGCAGGAATCTTACGCGATATTGGAACCTGCCAAGCACCCTTCAATTCGTGGCTATTCTTGCAAGGTTTAGAAACACTATCATTGCGCATGGAGCGTCACGTGCGCAATGCACAAGCGGTGGCTGAATTTCTAGAGAATCATCCCAAGGTTAATTGGGTCAAGTATCCCGGCCTAGCTAGCCACCCTAGTCACGAGCTAGCAAAAAAGTATCTCCCCAAAGGACCAGGCGCTATGATGGGATTTGGTGTCAAAGGTGGACGTGATGCAGGGGCAAAGTTTATCAATAGCCTGAAACTCTTCAGCCATGTTGCCAATCTGGGAGATGCCAAGTCACTGGCTATCCACCCGGCCAGCACCACACACAGTCAGCTTTCGGATGAGGAGCAGGTGGCAGCCGGCGTCAGCCCCGACTTTGTGCGATTGAGCATTGGCATCGAAGATATCGACGATATCCTGTGGGACCTTGACCAGGCGCTAAGGTAGGAGGTAGTATGCCAGTTAGGATTCCCTCCACTCTCCCGGCTCGCACCATATTGGAGCGTGAAAACATCTTCGTGATGGGACATGAGCGCGCCGAACAACAGGATATCCGTCCGTTGCGTGTGGCCATCCTCAACCTGATGCCAACTAAGGTCGAGACCGAGACGCAGTTATTACGTTTGCTGGGCAACTCGGCCTTACAGGTGGAAATCACCCTCTTGCAAACCAGTACCTATCAGCCGAAAAACACGGCCAGCAATCATCTGCTCACTCATTATCTAACCTGGGAACAGGTACATAAAGAGAAGTTCGATGGTCTGGTTATTACCGGCGCGCCGGTAGAAAATATGCCCTTTGAAGAGGTGGAATATTGGGACGAACTGTGCACCATTATGAACTGGGCAGGAACTAATGCTTTCTCTACCCTGTACATCTGTTGGGGTGCTCAGGCTGGACTGTACCACCGCTACGGGATCCAAAAATTCCCACTTCCCCAAAAGATGTTCGGTGTGTTCGAACATAAAGTGCTGGCCCGCAACGAGAAACTGTTGCGCGGCTTTGACGACACCTTTCTCGCGCCACACTCACGTCACACGGAAGTTAGTGCTCGAGATATCAGAAAGGTTGATGATCTCAAATTGCTGGCTGAATCAGAGGAAGCGGGTGCTTACCTGGCTATTTCCAAGAATGGACGGCATGTGTTCGTCACCGGGCATTCGGAATACGATTCCCTGACATTAAAAAGAGAATACGACCGAGATGTGCAGCGTGGTCTTCCTATCGAAGTCCCCAGAAATTACTATCCGAACGACAACCCATCACGCCCGCCGCTAGTACGCTGGCGCGGACATGCCAACTTGTTATATGTAAACTGGTTGAATTACTACGTTTATCAGGTGACACCATTCAACATCAAGCATATTCCCAAGCGCGGAACTTATACAAATTTTTAGGGTTTGGGACATTCAGTCATAGATGAAAAATTAGTGTGTTACTGCGAATACTATGACTTTGTCAAGGTATTTTGAAAAGCCATAGGATTGACAGA
>CAZCPP010000468.1:0-3242 GCA_964500655.1 uncultured Anaerolineaceae bacterium
GCTTCCGTCGTCGTTCATTATCCAGATGCGACTATTCGCGGTAAATGCGATTTGATTTTCCTCCCAATGGATATCGGAATCATGCCACCCTGAATCAAAAAGACGAATCTGGTTACTCCCATCTGATTGCATAACGTAAACGTCCAAATCGGTGTCCCGGAATGACAGGTATGCAATTTGCGAACTGTCTGGCGACCAGGAGGGATAAATATCCCATTGTTCATTGTCAGTCAATTGTTGGAGGTTTTGGTCATCAATGTTCAGCGTAAAAATTTCTTCGTGTTCATACTCGTCCCCGCCTACAGTTTGCGAGAAAACAAATTTATTGCCTGCAGAATTGAGGCGCAAAGTTGTAATTCGCTTAGGAGAGCTATAAAGCAAATTAACATCCTCTGTATCCAGATCTAGGGAATAAATGCCCCATTTCTCTTGGTGAGGCACACTCGCTTGCGGAGAGGGTTGTGAAGAAAGCTGGCAAGCAATAAGAAACAAGCAAATCGCAGAAACAAAGACGGATTTATGCATGGGATATACCTCTTTGTGCTTTGTTCCTATCACCCTAAAACAGAGATGGCTGTTGAATATTATTTTCTCCCCAGCCATACTTCTTCAAATCTACACGGCCTTTCTTGCTAAACTCTACACCTTCTTCGATTAATAATTCTTCCTGTCTCTGTGCTCCTGATCGTTGACTGATCTCACCTTTGGCGTTGATCACTCGCTGCCAGGGCACACCATCGGGGCAATTCGCCATCGCACCTCCCACCCAACGTGGGCCAAAAGCCAGATAAGCTTCGAATTCTACACCCTGTGGTGGAGGCAGCATTTTGGCGATCTGTCCGTAGGTAGCAACTTTACCAGAGGGTATTTGTCGCACCAGTTCCCAGACTTGGGCGTAGTAGTCAGCCTGATTGGGAGGGGATGTGAAGCGCATAATACTCTTTCTGGATTTATTTATAAATTAATCGGAAACGCTCACATACCAGGGGCATATCTTCGCTGAATTCTTTACCGATCTCGGGCAATGAGCGCGAGAAAAACGACTTGTGCGCTTCTTGCCAATACTTCAAAGACAAATCTCCTTCGCCTTCTTCACGGGCAAACTCAGCGTCCACTTCATTGTACTTATGGATAGTCACTTCAGTGGTCTCAACAATAGCTATCGGTTCACCGCGTCCATTTAGGACAATGGTAATTGAACCCGGTTCAGGAGGTTTTTCACCTTCTGCTTCCCATTCCCAAAACGAACTGCAAGTGGCGGTTTTCGTTCCGTTTATGATCAACCCGCCTAATTCGTCTGCCATTTCTGGGCTATCACCCCAACCATCGGTGGTGTAAGTTTTTGTGCGGTAAGGGGAATCAGATGGAAGTGTAGCAAGGAACTTTTCCCAATAAGCTTTGATGTTTTCTTTGCTCACAAATCCCAACTTTTCAACGTTTCCATCGCTTCTTTCGCCGTCAAATCCAGCTGTAACGGTGTGATAGATACATAGCCCGCCTTCAGGGCGCCGAAATCTGTGCCGGGTTCGTCCACACCGGTGGGGGCCTCGCCACCGATCCAGTAATAGGGTTTGCCGCGCGGATCGACGCGTTTTTCGAGTACGTCGCGATAAACGCGCAGTCCCTGGCGTGTGACCAGATAACCCTTGAGTTCACTTTCCTGCAAGTAAGGTACGTTGACATTTAGCAGTACGCCTTCTGGAAAACTATTTGTAATCACTTGCTCTGCTACATGCCGCCCAACAATGGCTGCCGTTGAGTAGTTCAATGGGCTGCCATGATTTTCCGGGGAATCGAGAGACACGGCGATACCCGGCACACCTGAAATGGCCGCCTCCATCGCGGCGGTGACCGTCCCGGAGTAGGTGACATCGTGACCGATATTTGCATGCGGATTAATGCCCGAAACGACGAGGCCTATTTTCCCTTCAATCAAGCCTAACAATGGCAGCGCGACACAATCCGAAGGCGCACCATCAGACGTGTAAGCAGGGGAGCCATTTGCCAGCGTGGTCTCACGCACACGTAAGGGGCGTTCCATCGTTTTGACATGCCCCGAAGCAGACCAGTTCTTGTCGGGAGCAAAAATCGTTACTTTGCCGAGTTTGCGCATTTCCTGCGCCAGAGCGAGCAAGCCAGGCGCCTGTACGCCGTCATCGTTGGTTACCAGGATGTGCATACTTCTCCTTTTTTTCATCATTGAGTTCAACAAGGGTGCTGGCAACCTCCTCCAGAACCGCCAGAAATTCCTGGGGCGGTTTTTTGCTAAGGATATTGCGACGTTCTGCGCGGCTCAGGGTTTTCATCAACAAATACTGCGCCACATACTTGCGGAACAACCGCTGCCCATCCTCCTCCCCGTAGAATTCGAGGCTGCGCTTCAGATGCTCACGCATAAAAGCGCGAACTTCATCTGGCGGGATCTGTTCCCGGTCGCGACCGGAGAAGATCCACGGATTGGCCATCGCACCGCGCCCGATCATGACCGCTTCGCAGCCCGTATAATCCTGCATCCGTTTGATATCCGCTACTTTTCTGACGTCTCCATTCCCAACGACAGGAATCTTCACCATCGCCTTGACTTCGGCAATCGCGTCCCAGTTGGCTGTGCCGCTATAGCCCTGCTCCTTCGTGCGCCCATGAATAGCGATCAATGCACCGCCTTCTTCCTCCACGATACGCGCCACCATTTTGTAGGTCTTACAGTCGTTCCAGCCCAGGCGCATCTTGCCCGTGACTGGGATATCGAGCGCGGCCGTCAGCTTGCGAAAAGTAGTACCGATCTTGAGCGGGGTACGCATCATGCCTACGCCCGCGCCACGATTGGCAACGGACTTGGAGGGGCAGCCCATGTTCAGGTCGATCACATCAGCACCAAGGTCCCGGATGCGAAGCGCAGCCTCTACGATCTTATCCGGATCATCACCGTAGACCTGAAACACAACCGGGTGTTCTGCATCCTCATACGTCAGCTTCTTGAAGGCCGATTTTTTCTGTTGCAGGATGGCCTCAGCGCGGACGAATTCGGTGTATGACATGGCCGAACCCAATCGTCGGCACAGAGATCGGAAGGGCCAATCCGAAACACCGTCCATCGGCGAGAGGATGGTGTCACCATAGACGGGCAGCTCGCCGACGTGGAAGAGAGGGGATGATGTTGCTCGCATTTGTAGTCTAGAGTATAACTAATTAACTGATGTTACGCGGCTTTGAGCAGTTGGAGTTCATCATAAGCACTTCTC
>CAZCPP010000469.1:0-3228 GCA_964500655.1 uncultured Anaerolineaceae bacterium
CTCACCCCAACAAGGTTTTTGACCTGATTTTGCTACTTTAAGAAAGCCCTGGGGTGGACATGCCATTGTTGGCGGTCACCTGCCAATTGCGGCTGGATTAGCGCTTGGCGATCAATATGCAGGCAACGACAATGTCACTATTTGTATGTTTGGTGATGGGGCTACTAATATTGGTTACTTCCACGAAGGTCTAAATCTAGCCCAAACCTGGAACCTGCGTGTATTGTGGGTGTGTGAGAACAATCAGTATGGAATGGGCACTGCAGTGGAACGCGCTTCGGCGGTTTCAGAAATCCGTAGGAAAGCCGAAGGGTACGACATGTTGAATGCGTGTGTGGATGGTATGGATGTACTCAAAGTTTTTGATGTGTCAAAGAAAGCTCTTGATTATGTCCGCGCGGAAAGCAAGCCCTATCTGCTGGAAGTAGAAACATACCGATTCCGTGGCCACTCGATGGGTGACCCGGAACGTTACAGAACTCAGGAAGAAGTCAAGAAATGGCAGGAAGATGACCCGATCGGTATCTTCCGCAAGAAGTTGATTTCTAAGAAAACCGCTACTGCCAAAAAACTTAATCAGATTGAAGCCGAAGTGGAAACTGAAGTGGGTAAATCGGTTGAGTTTGCAGCAACCAGCCCTGAGCCCGTTCCTGAAGCGCTCTGGGAGAATGTTTACGTAGAGTAGGGAATTATTATGACTAGACTTACGATGCGAGAAGCAATATCCGAGGCCTTGATGGAGGAAATGGATCGCGATCCGGCGATATTCATCATGGGTGAAGAGGTGGGCGTTTGGGGGGGCACTTATGCGGTTACCAAAGGTTTTTACGATAAATACGGTGCTGAACGTGTCAAAGACACTCCGATTGCGGAAAACGCTATTGTTGGCGGCGCGATTGGAGCCGCAATGGTTGGTCAGCGCCCGGTGGCAGAATTGATGACTATCAACTTCGCATTCTCAGCGATGGACTATATCGTTAACCAGGCCCCAAAATTGCGCTATATGTTTGGCGGTAACTTTACTGTCCCATTGGTTATCCGCGCAGTTGGCGGCGGTGGACGTCAATTGGGAGCAACGCATTCACAAACGCCTGATGCGATCTTCGCGCATTTCCCTGGATTAAAAGTTGTCAGCCCCGGCACTCCTGAAGATGCCAAAGGTTTGCTTAAAAGCGCCATCCGCTCCGATAATCCCATCCTGTTCATCGAGCATGCCACCATGTACCAGACGCGCGGTGAAGTGCCAGATGGGGAGTACACCATTCCGATAGGGAAATCCAAGGTTCAACGCCCTGGTAAGGATGTCACTATCGTGACCTACTGCAAGGGCCTTGAACTCTCGATGAAAGCTGCCGACGAACTTGCCCAGGAAGGTATTCAAGCTGAGATAGTCGATTTGCGTACTCTGCGTCCGCTGGATATGGAACCGATTCTTGAATCTTTCAAGAAGACCAACCGGGCAGTTGTTATAGAGGAAGGCTGGAAATCCTACGGGGTTGGTTCAGAAATTTCCAGTCGTATCTATGAAGAGGCTTTTGATTATGTGGATGCACCTATTTTGCGTGTAGCCCAAAAAGAGGTTCCCCTACCTTACAACCGTGCGCTCGAACAGTCTGCTCTCCCGCAGGTGCCCGATATCGTCGCGGCGGTGAAGGAGGTGATGAAGTAATGGCTGAAACCATCAATATGCCCAAATTAGGTTTCGACATGACTGAAGGCACGCTCGTCCGTTGGGTCAGAAATTTAGGTGAGACCATCAACAAAGGTGACGTATTGGCTGAGATCGAAACCGATAAAGCTACAGTTGAAGTCGAATCTTCGGCGACTGGCACGATCCTGCAGCTGCTTGCGGGTCAAGGCGATATTGTGCTGGTCAGTTCCCCGATCGCAGTAGTCGGTGAACCAGGAGAAGAAGTAGATATTCAAGCGGCTAAGAAAGAAGTTGAACCGTCAACAGATCTTTTATCAGAAACCTCCGCACCACAACCAGTACCGGAACCTGCTCCCGTTATACCTGAAACCGTCACCCCTCAACCTGAATTCGTCAAAGCTTCGCCGCTGGCAAAGAAAATGGCATATGATAAAAAAGTGGACCTGGGCAACATCGTTGGAACCGGTCCGGGAGGGCGCATCGTCCGCCGAGACATTGAAGCCGCGTTGGCAGGAGGTCAGCCAGCTGCTCCTGCTGTTGCGCCGGTTCCGTCTTTCACTGCTACATCCCAGGCGGACGAAATTGTGCCGTTGACAAAATTGCGTCAAGCCATTGGGCGTCGTTTGGTCGAAGTCAAGCAGCAAGTCCCCCATTTTTATGTAACGCATGACTACAAGATGGAAGCTGTCATTGCAATGCGTAAGCAGATCAACAGTATGTTGCCGGAAGGTGAAAAACTATCGGTCAACGATTTCTTGGTGAAATCAGTGGCGTTAGCTTTACGAGAATTCCCCAACCTTAATGCTTCCCTGAATGGCGATCAGGTTCTCCGTCACGGAGCGGTCCATGTCGGGAATGCTGTAGCTGTCAAAGGTGGTTTGCTGACTGTAGTTTGCAAGGACGCAGATCAGAAATCCCTTCGGCAGATCTCGATAGAGGTCAAGAGCATGGCTGCGCGGATACGGGAAGGAAAGGTCAAACCTGATGACATCGAAGGCTCAACCTTTTCCATTTCCAACCTGGGAATGTATGATGTGGAGCATTTTATCGCCATCATCAATCCGCCCGAAGCTGCTATATTGGCTGTGGGGTCTGCATTAGAAGTGCCGGTGGTTAACGACGGAGAGATCGTACTTGGATGGCGCATGAAAGCAACAATTTCGGTAGATCACCGAGTCAGTGATGGCGTTGAAGCCGCCCAGTTCATGCAGGCGTTGGCGAAGTATCTGGAAGAGCCAATGAGATTGATGATATAAGCTGTTGTGTAAGGACAAAAATACGGGCAACAAAACTGTTGCCCGTGTTTTTAATCAAGTGTAATTATCTTCGTTTGTAATATTCGACTAACAGGCGAGGACGATCCCTTAACTGATTGTGGTCACCACTGAAAAACCGTAAATAATCGTTGCCATTATCGCCGTTGTCATCCACCTGAAACCTCAGGCGAATTTGTGTGCTCCCATATAGATTGATGTGTTCAAAAGCAGAGCCATCTAAGTATGACCAATACCAACCATTGTAGGGATTGTTTTCAATGATGCCCACGGCGTCACGGCTTGAAGGACTCTCGAAATCAG
>CAZCPP010000470.1:0-3219 GCA_964500655.1 uncultured Anaerolineaceae bacterium
CTCCATAAACCCTTTTTCTGTGGCAGTTGATACTCATTTTTAGCGGAAACTAAAGATTGATGAATAAATCAAATTGCTACCTAGAAATGTGACAATTGATAAATCCACGAGTTTCGTACACTTCTGGGGTATCCTAACCTCCGATAACCGGGTGAGCCTATAGATACCCGTTTATAGTCATTTTTGCTTGTGTTGTGACATGTACAAAGTACCAGGCAATAAAAAAGCAGAATAAGGCTGACTTCGATCGATTTTTGGGAGCCAATGTTATTGGTCGTATTTTCAAGGTTACTTTTCAAAGCGTATCGAATTGAATCGAAGCGTTACGCTCAACAACTACCGAATTCTGGTTTTCCGGAAAAGTCACAAGCAGTAGTGTTTGACGAAGTTTACTCTTTTATTGGCAATAAAAAACACGCTCTCATCCTGGCCATTGTAGACAGAACTACATGTTATATCTTGAGTTGGAATCTAGTTATTGAGCGCACTTCTGCAAACGTACAAGCCTATCTAGAGGAAGCACCACAGGCAAGATATCACTGAAGTATTGCCTTGCCTGCTTATTATACCTTGTACTATGGTGCTCCCTATGAATTGCGTACCGATAATAAAGAAACCTGTTCAGTAGAAGCAGTCAATGCAGTCTTGCGTCACTACCTCAAGCTGCTATCTAGAAAGTCTCGTTGCTTTTCGCGCTGTCCTTATGCCTTGCGATGTGCATCACAGATACTTGTCTACTGCTACAACGAGAGATAACTTCGAAAACACCTCTATCCTGCTTATTCTTTCAACCTGACCGACTTCTTGCACCTTCCTATTTACAACGCCACTTCCTTTTGATTTAGTTTTTGGACTATAATTTAAATTCTGGATTTTTGTGTCGAAGAAAATTTCCTTACCTATAATTATTTCGAACAAAAGGATTCTAATGTCATATAACTTTGCTATTATTGGCATAGGTGGCTATATTGCACCAAGACACATGCGGGCGATCAGAGATACAGGAAACCATCTTATAGCGGCAACCGACCCGAAAGATTCGGTTGGTATATTAGATCAGTTTGGGTACAATGTAAGCTTTTTTACAGAGATTGAACGTTTCGATCGTCACCTAGAAAAACTCCGTCGAGGGCCTGAAGAACATCGAGTACATTACCTCTCGATATGCTCTCCAAATTATTTACACGATGCACATTGCCGTCTAGCAATGCGTGTGGGTGCTGACGTAATCTGTGAAAAACCTTTAGTGATTAACCCATGGAATCTGGATAGGCTAGAAGAAATAGAAGCAGAAACAACTTGCAAGGTCAATACAATTTTGCAATTGCGCGTACATCCAGAGTTACTAAAACTCAAACAAAGCATACAACCAAATCCTAACAGCAAGCAACATGATGTTGTGCTGACGTATATCGCTAGCCGAGGAATCTGGTACCATGTCTCGTGGAAGGGGCAACAAGAAAAGTCTGGTGGTGTTGCAACAAATATTGGCATTCACTTCTTCGACTTATTGTTGTGGTTGTTTGGCCAAGCTGGTGAGGTGAAGTTATATCGTTCTGATAACAAGCGTATGAGCGGCTATATTGAGCTAGAGAATGCTACCGTACGTTGGTACCTTTCGGTGGATGTGAATGATTTGCCCGAATCTGCCGTAAAAGGGGGCAAGACGACCTATCGCTCGATAAAAGTAAATGGAGAAGAGATTGAGTTTTCTGGAGGTTTTACCGACTTACATACGCGCGTTTATGAAGAAACATTGGCAGGGCGCGGCTTTGGCATTCAGGATGCGCGACCATCGATCGAGTTAACACACCGTATTCGCACATCAGAGATTTCGCCTATTGACAGCTTGGCACACCCGAAACTTTCCGAACTATAGTTTTTGGAGAATAAATGGATTACTTTGTACACGAATCTAGCTACGTAGATGAAGGTGCACAGATCGGTGTGGATACAAAAATCTGGCATTTCAGCCATGTGATGAGCAGTGCAAAGGTTGGTGAACGTTGCAACATTGGGCAAAATGTCCTTGTTGCTGCGGATGTGATCATTGGCAATAACGTCAAGATCCAAAATAACGTTTCATTATACACAGGCGTTATTGTAGAAGATGACGTTTTTTTGGGACCGTCTATGGTGTTGACGAATGTCATCAATCCTCGTAGTCATGTTAGTCGAAAAGATGAATACAAGACTACATTCATTAAGCAGGGCGCCAGTGTTGGCGCAAATGCGACGATTGTGTGTGGCGTGACATTGGGACGTTACTGTTTCATTGGTGCAGGAACGGTGGTAACACGCAACGTTCCGGATTACGGGCTTGTTTACGGCAACCCAGGTCGAATTCAGGGTTGGATGTGCCAATGTGGAATCCGATTGGAGTTTGAACTGGCGGATGGACAGGAAAAGTCTACTTGCACGGAATGTGGCGAGCACTATGTAAAAAAAGGGCAAAGCGTTGAATCAATTGGAGATGCAAAATGAAAATTCCACTGCTTGATTTAGTCGCACAATATCATGGTATCAAAGAAGATATGGACGAGGCGGTGCTAGGAGTGCTGGAATCCGGACGCTTTATCCTTGGACCAAATGTAACAGCCTTGGAACAGGAGGTAGCGTCATATTTGGATGTGAAGCATGCCATTGGCGTGGCATCAGGCACTGACGCCCTGATGCTTGCACTGCGCGCTGTGGGGATTGGGCAGGGTGATGACGTGATTGTCCCCGCATTTAGTTTTTTTGCAACAGTTGGAACTGTCATAACAATTGGTGCTCAACCAGTTTTTGTGGATATTACACCAGACACCTATTTGATCGATACAACAGCTATTGAATCTGTGATAACGTCAAGAACAAAGGCCATTATTCCTGTACATCTATATGGGCAGCCAGCCGATATGGATGAGATTATGGCGATTGCCCAAAAATATAACCTGAAAATCATTGAAGACAATGCCCAGGCGATTGGTGCTGTGTATAAAGGGAAGAAAACGGCTGCAATCGGGGATGTTGGCTGCTTGAGCTTTTTCCCTAGCAAAAACCTAGGCGCTTACGGTGATGGAGGCATGGTTACAACAAATGATGATGAGATCGCAGAAAAAGTTCGCATGCTGCGTATGCATGGTTGGAAGAAAAAGTATTTTCCTGAAATGCTAGGCTACAACTCGCGCCTGGATGAAATGCAGGCAGCAATATTGCGTGTAAAGCTCAAGCATCTGG
>CAZCPP010000471.1:0-3176 GCA_964500655.1 uncultured Anaerolineaceae bacterium
GATGATCTATCAACGAGGATTTTCACGCTCTTTTGTCCACAACGAAGACCCAGAATAATACCATGAACAGCGTCAGCGATGTGGACGAAAGAGCGTGAAAATCCTCGTTGATAGATCATCAATTTGCGACGGCTGTAGGCGTCAAACACAAACTGGTTGACAATGAGGTCAAAGCGCGGCTGAGGTGAAAGACCATATAAAGTTGTCTGTCGGAAGATCAGTGGGGCGCATGTGCTGCTATCGGCCTGTGCAAGCAAAAAATGCTCAGAAGCTACTTTCGTCTCTGCGTACAAAGACTGTGGGTTTAAAGGCGTTTCCTCTGTAACCGGTTTCCCATCGGAGGTGAAACCGTAATTGCTATAGGTCGAGAGATAAATGAATTTCTCAACGTTCAAATCATCGGCCTGTTCAAATACATGCTGCGTAGATTCGACATTGTATCGCCAGGCAACTTGCCGGCCCACAGATTGACAGGCTGGGAAACCTGCAATAGCAGCTAAGTGGATGACTGCCTGCGGCGTTGGCCAATCATCCCTGACAGCGTTACGGACAGCCCTTGATTCCCAGACATCAGCTTTGATGAAACAGAAATTCTCATTAGGTGGATATGCAATTAGGGCTTCTCGGCCATGAAGCAAATCATCTACTACAGTGACAAGATAACCCTCACGAAGGAGTTCTCCAACCAGATAGGAACCAATATACCCTGCACCACCGGTGATCAATATGTGGCTCTCCATCTTCAGCTTTCGCCATCCTCACTTAAGTAAACTCTCCACCCTCGAATTTCCAGTGCGGGCAGTGTTGGATCACTATCAATTCTGAAACCCTGTTCGATACAGGTCAGTCGAATTACTTCTGCAAGATCGCCATCTCCCATAATCCGGACGCGATCGTACCCAGCGCCGCGGATCGACAACAATAACTCTGCCACCCGACGACGAGTTCTTCGGAATAACATCATCGAGTTTTCTATGTACTTGATTGTCAGGTTTGCACGAAACGCGAGCCCCTGAGGGGTAATGATATAACGGAGCTTTTTACGTTCTGCTCTGGATAACTTTACGTGGCCCTTTTCTACTAATCGCTTAATATGCCAATTAATTGTCCCAACTGCGACATTCAGTTTGCTCGCTAATGTGGCCTGGTTTACATCCGGGTCCTCTTCGATATTTTCTAATATGAATCGTTCCCGTTCCTTTTGAATTTCATCTAACTCATGATCTTCCGTTAGTGTGTGCGTTTTTAATGTCATAAAACACTTGATACCGTTTCAAAATTCACCGACTGAATTATAACCGGAGCACAATACAGGTCAAGGTACTAATTGTCAATTGGCAGGTATAATCTATCACACCATATTATTGCACAACCGAAGCGCAAAATTATGGTTATAATCATTTTCCAGATGAAAAATACAATTCCAATTAGATTAAACTTCTCCGCCACTCTGGCCAGCACACGCACGCGCCTGTTGATCATTAGCCGTTATCCTGGGCAGCTGTTCACCGATATCCTGATTCCCATTGTGATGGCCTCGATGCCAATCTTATTAGGGCGCTCCGTTGGAGGGGATGATCCTGGAGCTGTCTTTGCTGCCAACACGGGCACATCGAATTATGTAGCCTATATGATGATCGGCTCTTCGGTATTCTCTATTGTCTCTTTGGCGTTCTGGCATATCGCTTATTGGCTGCGCTGGGAGATGGAAACTGGGACCCTAGAAATGCTCTATCTAACCCCCACTGAGCGGATATGGGTTGCGGCAGGTACTGCACTGTACAGCATTCTAAGGGGCCTATTCTCTGGATCGCTAGCCTATGTTGCTGGTTCGTATATCTTAGGCGTAAATCCTTTTCAGGGAGAGCTGCTCATCGCCTTATTTTTTGTCCTGGTAGGCGTGATTCCCCTCTACAGTATGACATTGCTCTTTGGGGCGGTTGTACTAAAACTCAAAGAGGCTAATGCCATTGTCAACCTGATGCAGTGGGGTGTGACATTTTTGATGGGAACCTATTACCCGATCGCAGTGCTGCCCCCGGTAGCCCGCGCATTGGCATTGGCTTTCCCTCCAACCTGGATGACCAATGGCGTGCGCTCTGCCATCTTAGGTGTTGGCTATTTCTTCGGTGAGTGGTATCAAGATTTGGCAATATTGTGGCTCTTTGTAATTATCGCCCCACTGATCGGTTACCAGGTTTTCACTCGAGTAGAAGCCAATGTTCGTCGAAATGAAGGTGTTGGAACGTTCTAACGTTGACACGTTCGTAAATTTACTTTTAATCAGGAATCGCTGTTATATGAAACAAACATGGAATGCATTTTGGGCCATGGTACGCAAAGAACTAATCGTGATGACGCGCTACCCGGTGAATTTCGTAGCTTCGTTTGTACAGGTGTTTTTCATCGTGGCAATTTTCTCCCTGGCTGGGTTGACCTTTAGTTCTTCAGGTGAGGGTAGCCTGGAAGTGTCGGGTCTGGTTTCATATGGCTTTGTGATGTACATCTTTCTGAACGATACGTTATGGGTCATTGGTTACAACGTGCGCCGTGAACAGATCGAGGGCACCTTGGAACAGCTATATCTCAGTCCGGCCAGCAAATTCGCCAGCCTGGTCTCTCGCGTAGCAAACCTGCTGATTTGGACAAGCTTGTTAGTGATTGTCGCTGTTTCCTTGATGGGTTTCTTGCTGGGTGGTCTACCCTTTTCCAATCCTGGCCTGGGTTTGTACATATTGATATTCTCGCTGATGGGTACATTTGGCATTGGTTTTGCCTTCGCCGCGCTGACACTGTGGATCAAAGAGGCCGCCCAGACGATGTTGAATTTGCTCTCTTTTGGATTGATGATCCTCTGCGCTATGTTCTTCCCCTTTGGGGCTTTACCCTCGTTCCTGGTACAGATTTCCCGATTGATACCAATTTCCTATTCAGTAGATGCTTTCCGTTCGACATTGATGAATTATCCCCATGGATTCCCAGAACTGGCACCTATCGAAACCGAGATTATCATCACGACAGTTTTTGGTCTGCTGATGCCCTTTTTGGGATATTCCCTATATCGCAAAGCTGAAGATGTTGCACGTCGAAAGGGAAGCCTGGCGGAGTACTAGGATGAGCGGACTTGATATAGAGCGGGCGCGCCGGACCCATGGCTGGGATCTGCCTCCAAAGGA
>CAZCPP010000472.1:0-3175 GCA_964500655.1 uncultured Anaerolineaceae bacterium
GCCCTAGACTTGTTCAGCCCTTGTTTGGCAACACTCTCTAGTCTAATGGAGGAGGACTTTGTTCGACGTACCCGAAGGGCACTTTGGCAGTCTCATGTAGCCAGGAGATTGCCACGCCGCTGCGCGGCTCGCAATGACATATTGTGATTGAGCGATTTGACACAATCATTATAGCAATTTTCAGGTACAGACAAAAAGGCAGCTGTCACTAATCTAGCATGACAGTCGCCCTATTTTTGCTTCTTGTTTTTTGCTCTGTGCGCCGTCTTCGGCGCAGGATTATCGCCGCCGGGGACGGCGGCTTGAGCAGGGGTTTCGTCTTCCGCCAACAAGCCCAATTCTGCTAATGCGGCCAACACTTTGGACCGTGCCCCTGGTTTGATGATTGCTGCCGTGGGGCCGAGCATCTCGCCCAGGAACCTGGCTGCAGGGGATTTACGCAATTCATCCAAGACTTCTGGTCTGCTGACTCTTAAAACAGCTTGAGTCTGTATTCGGGCTTCGATGCCTTGTAAGTCCCAACGTTTGAGTGCTTTAACCAAAACTGGGGGAATATCACTAGCAGTATGCTTGGCCAGCAAGCTCAAAAGATGATCAACTTTCAAACCTTGTTCACTTGCTCTTTTTAGAGATGCGGGTGTCAGTCGGTAAACGTATTCGTCCCTCTTGGAATCTTCCCATTCGCTAAAACGAGCAACCTGATATCGTACAACTCGCGGAACTAATTGGGTGGATGTGATCAACCCGTTAGACCTGGCAACTAACTTAACATCTTCTTGTATCTCTTTTTTCTTACTAGATACTATCCGAAAGGCTGTGATTTTGCCGTTTTCTTCTGGGGTGGTCAGATCGACCTTCCCCAACCAGAAAAGAATGCCAGTGACGAAATATTTTATAAGCCTGCCATCTACCTGATCCCAATGATCAAAACCACGCAAATATTCACCATCGGATTCCTGTTTTATGAACCATGAATCATAGTCGCCAGAAGGACGCTGGAAATCCGGGTATTTGGATTTTACGCCGTTGATAAAGGCTGACAGGCTCCACCATTTTCCTTTAGGGATGGCCTCAATAAAATTCAGAATAAACTCGCGTGTAAGAGCGGGTTTATTTGACCACTCGCCTTCAAAGATGAGGCCAGGCAACATTCGTAATTCGTTAAAGGTTTCGGATTTCAACCAAGCATTGGTCAGAAAATTCAGTGCTTCATGACGAGGCGATTCCAAAAACTCTTTCACGGCTTCGGGTTGTGGCCCCGACTTTAGCATGATCTTTGCAGCACGAAGTAACCCTTCGAGAACATGAATTGGGACACTTGTTTTTGGTGGATCGATATCGAGTCGCAGGGCGGCTAATAAGGTTGTGGCATCATCTAAAATGCGGTCACTGCTTAAGGTAATTTGACCCTTTTCGCGCGTTAAAGCCGGTCGCCCCAATGGTTCCAGGTTTTTTTCTGGATGTTCTTTTTTTTTGATCAAATCTAATAAATCATCTGGTATGTAAGCAAATTCCTGCGGGCCATTTGCTGTATTGAAAAAGGATCGCGCTATCAATGCACGATAAAAGAGTATTTCGGCAGCGGAAATCGGGTTTAGATGCGGTTTGTCGCGATCACGTTTGCCAGGCCCAACTTCACGAATATCTCCATAGCGGCGCGTAAATTCCGGCCAGGGAATACGACCTGATTTAGCTGTCAATGCTTCGAGTGCAGCCTGAGCTTCAGAATTGAGCGCTTCCAGGATTTCGGCCAGCAGGTTTGGGTCCAGGAGAGATGCGCATAGTTCTTTGATCGCAGCTTCAATTTCTTTAGGGCCCAGATCAATACCCCAAAGCTCGGCCACGATCTGGATATGCCCAAGATCTTGTTGTTGGAGAGATGTCAACAGGTTTGGCATAATAAAAGCAAGAAGTGAGAGGCGATCAAATTTTACCTCTCACTTCTATCGGTGTGATGGATTTCAACTAACCCCTGATAACTTTGAGCGCACTTGGTAAGATCTCAAAATCTAGTTTGTGTAAATTGCTACCAAAGCTGGTGTATATTTCACCATCCGCGTGGATATATACCGGGAGCTCTGACGTGAGTGAGAATTTTTGACAAGTGCCCATCTTCACCAGATCGAAGCGGCCATGCGTACCATTCATAACTTCGGGAACGAGCCGGAACATCATCGGACGGCTGCATTTGGCAATCATCATATAGTGCAAGATACCGTCATCGTTTTTGGCTTCGGGTGCGATCATGAAACCGCCTCCCTCGCGCGGACCATTGCATACCGCAACCATCAAATTTGATTGTTCCCAGGTTTCGCCATCGGCATTAAGCTTCATGGTTGATGGTTCATGATTGAGAATGATCGTTTGAATAACAGCAGTGAGATACATTAGGAAACCACGCAATAGTGGGAGTTTATGCGATCGTATGGTGACGACAGCGTCGAATCCGATGCCAATGGAATTATCAAAAAATTCCTGGCGTCCATTTTCATCAGTCATCAGACCGATATCTATTGTGGATGGTTCTCCTTTGAGTGCGTGTGCCAGGGCATGATCAGATTGCATTGGGATACCAATTGCGTGTGCAAAGTCGTTGCCCGAACCGACCGGCACCACACCCAGTATGGGGCGTTTCCGCTTTGATACTTTCATTAGCCCATTGACTACTTCATGGCAAGTTCCATCACCGCCTATAGCGATAACCATATCATATCCATCTTCACCGGCCTGTTGGGCTAATTCGGTAGCATGTGTCGGGTAGACCGTACCGCTCCAGTCCGCGTTGCCATATTCTGCGATGATAGGGCGCAGGTCGTTCGCCACTGTCCAGGCATTACCCATGTCGGCCATTGGATTCAAGATGATCTTAACTTTGCGGGACATATTGTCTCCTCTAATAGCATGTTTAAAAAATTATAACCCCCGAGAATCAAAACGGAGGCCATCAGCCTCCGTTTTCCTGAGAATTATTGTTCAGATCTAACATGTCCAGTGGACCAGTAGCGGCCTTGGCAGATACAAAAGTTCCGCGATGATGCTTTTTTGCACTGTATAAGGCTGCATCTGCAGCACGCAGTAATTCGGGGCCAGAGTGTCCATGACTGGGATAAATCGCAATTCCACCAGAGATACCCAGATTTATGGATTTACCATCAGGTGCCTGGTAGGAAAACTT